>JAUUSE010000040.1:0-15521 GCA_030842085.1 Bacillota bacterium
AGCGCCAGTTGCTCCGGTGTCGCCTTTGTCACCCTTTTCGCCCTTGGAGCCGACAAGAGACAGCAGCCATTCGCTTTCGGTGCCGGTATAGCCGTTTTCCACAGCTAAATCATAGGCCGACTGGCCGTCGTCGCCTTTACTTCCAGCGATCCCGACCAGAGAGGAAAGCCACTCATTTTCCGTGCCTTCATACCCGTTTTTGACCGCAATTTCATAGGCCGACAGGCCGTCTTTGCCTGTCAGTGTGGTGAGCCAATCGGAAAGGGAACCGGTGTAACCGTTTTCCTGCGCCAGTTCAAAAGCCGACTTGCCGTCCGCTCCCTTTGCGCCGTCCTTGCCGACAATAGCCGTCAGCCAGTCATCCAGCGTTCCGGTGTATCCATTTTCCACGGCCAATTCATACGCCGATTTGCCGGCCGCACCAGTCTTTCCCGTTTCGCCGGGTGCGCCAATCAAAGACCCAAGCCATTCTTCGATACTGCCGGTATAGCCATTCTCGACCGCCAATTCATACGCTGATTTTCCGACTTTTCCCTCGGGGCCGGTTTCACCAGCAAGGGACATCAGCCATTGTTCCAAATCGCCGGTATAACCGTTTTGTACGGCCAGATCGTAGGCCGACATACCTCCCGCCTGCGTGGACGCAGGGACGGCTCGGTCTGTCTTATGTACAATCAGCGCCGCCGCAAAAGCGATGGCGACAGTCAGCAACAGCGTCACAATGACCTTTACAGCTTTGGCAACCATTTTCTTCTTTTTTGCAGCTGGTACGTTTTCCATTTCTTATTACCTACTTCCTTATATAATGCGATGCACAACATAAACGGCATTATGTAATAAACGTAAGCTGAAATTTACTGTTTGAAAGTGCTGAACTTGCATAAGCCGCAAAACTTAATTTAAAAATGAACGCAGAAAGCCAAGCCTTTTCAAATTTTCTGTTGAAAAGGCTTATTCGTGCTGCTTGTTTTTGACAATATCCCGTAAAAATCATACTTTTCTTCGCAAAATGGCTTGTAATTTCTCGCAAGCCATGATATAATAGCATCAATAAAATAGGTTTGGTATATCCATATACAACATAATGCCGATTATGTACTCAGCCGCCGGTTCAGGCGGTTTTTTCATAATATCAGCCGCATATGTTCCATCCGTCTGCGGTGTTCATCACCAGTAGAAATGATATAAATTCTTGTGGTGTTGATACTGCTGTGACCGAGAATATCCGCCAATTTTGCGATGTCCTTTTCAATCCCGTAAAACACCCTTGCGAACAGATGCCGCAGATTATGCGGAAACACCTTCTGCGGATTGACATTTGCCTGTTCACAAAGGCTTTTCATCTCCCGCCAGATATTTGTACGGCTCATTGGTCTGCCCGTGCGCGTGACAAAAATGGAACCAGACTTTATCTCTTGCTCCGCCGCATAGCGGAGCAGTTTCTTTTGCAATTCTCTAACGATAAATACCGAACGTGTTTTGCCCTTGAGTGAAACGACCGCTTTACCGCATTTTACTGCTTCCACCGTGATATATTGGAGTTCGCTTACTCGGATACCTGTTCCGCAGATCGTCTGCAAAACGAGATTCAGCCTTTCATTGCCTTTTTGCCTTGCGGTATTCACAAGCCGCATATACTCCGCTTTAGTCAGTTCCTTTTCTTCGGGACAGTAGATTTGCCGCTGGAGCTTGATGGATTTCACCTTGCAGTCCGTCCAGCCTAAAAATGAGAACAGGCTGTTGAGTGAAGCCAACATAGAGTTGATACTTCGCACGGCGTAATTTTCAAAAAGCAGTTTGTTCTTGTAGGCGATAACAGATTCCTTTGTAACTTCTGCACCGCCTAAATATGCGGCAAACATACGCACATCCCTCAAATATTTCTCGATTGTATTTTCACTCTTTTCCTCCTCCCGCAAATATTTTTTGAAGCTTTGTATTGCTTCGCTTGTTAAAATTCGTCCTTTCATCTTGGATCATCATACCTTTCTGAGCTTTTGTGTGGTTTTGGTCAAACAGCGTGCAGACCAAAATTTTGACTTGCTGATTGTCAAAAAATACAAAAGCGGCGTTTGAAAGGAATGCGGTGCATTTCTTTCAAACGATTACCCCCGGATATATTGTATCCGAAAAGTATGATACGGAAATTGTCTTTTCCTTCGGTTCTCCAATAGGTCGTTGTATGTTACCTTGGAAAAAACGCTTTTGCAAGTCAAAATTTCATTTGAAAAAGGGAATATGGGAAGGACGAATATCTGACCTCATTTTTTCAATTTTGTCTGGACTTTTTCGCTGTTTTGTGATATCTGTTTGTATTGCCAAACGGCAGAAAGAGGTCGGAAATTATGGTATTTTCATACGGGTTCACCTCCTCCCGCTGCGGAATTATAGCTGTGGCAAGAAACCCACAGACTACGGCAGCACGGAGCCGGCGCCCTATTATTATAATGCAAAAGTGTTTCTTTTGAGTGGTATTTGCATCTCACTCTGTATGTACCAAGGGCAAAAAAATAAGAAGCCCGAAGGCTTCCTATTTATTCGCTGTCATGGCTCATAGCTTTGAGCATTTGAATGGCTGCAGATTTCTGGCTCGGAGTGAGACAGACCCAACAATCAAACAGTTCCTTCATATCCGGGGTCAGTTCTACCGTATCGGTGTCAGCGAAGAACTGCGACATAGTGATGCCGAATCCTCTGCATATCGTCTCAAGGGTCGCAACGGAAGGAACTGTATTTCTTCTGAAGATGTTTCCGATAGTGGACTGTGCCAAACCGCACTCCTTTGAAAGTTTGTACTCCGTCCATCCGCGTTCCCGCAACAACTGCTGGAGACGAGCGTGCGTATCCATAGCATCACCACCTTTCTCATATCTATTTTACTTCCAAGTTGAGTAATAAAATACATACGAGTTGAAACGAGAATAGGTATGTGGTATGATGTAATGTTAGTAGAACAGAAATGCGGAGGGGCTGTTATGACCGAAACTGAAAAGAGGATGCACCGGGTGTGCTTTACGGGTCATCGCCCCGAAAAGCTGACACGCCATGAAAAGTCCATCAAAAAGGATCTGGAAAAAGAAATCCGCCAGGCGGTTGCTGACGGACTGAATGTCTTTATTACGGGTATGGCAAGGGGCGTAGATATCTGGGTGGCACAAATCGTGCTGATGCTCCGTGACGAGGGCTACGATGTCAAACTGATGTGTGCTTGCCCCTATGAGGGCTTTGAGCGCGGTTGGAGCCAAGAATGGCAGAAAGCATACCGAGAGATACTGGCGGCAGCAGACTTCGTGAAATATGTCTGTGAAGGCCACAGCCGAGCCTGTTTCCAAATCCGAAATGAATGGATGGTTAATCACTCTGCCAGAGTTATAGCCGTATTCAACGGAGAAAAAAGTGGAACTAAAAATACGATAGATTATGCAATGAAGGTCTGTGTACCTGTTGTCCGCATCGAGGGGTGAGCGTATGAGCGTAGAAATCATCTATGAAAAGAAATATCCTCGCATTGATCCAATGGAGGAAATGAAACAAATAGAACTGGAGATGGCTGACGAACCCGAAGAGCCGACTCCCTCGTTTGATGAGGTCATGGCAAAAATACAAGCAAATACTGCCTATGTGTTAATGCCGGAGCGCATCAAGGCCAGTGAGAAATTTATCCAGACCGCCATAGAGGTTTCCGAACTCTACGAACTGGATACAAAAATTGAGCGCCACCTGGATCACATCAGCGTGAATTACTCTTTTAACTGCTGTGGTGGTATGCGTGACATTAACCGCGTATTCGGTATGGCTGACCAGTTTTCATTCTTTAAGGACATCTATGGATGGGACATCACGGTTTCTCTGGATTTCTACACCCATGCTGTGGTTCGGAATGGTAGGGTGGTCGCACCGTAAGCGTTGCACCTTTTAATTATTCCTCTGAACCCAATGCACACCCTCAAGACCTATAATTAAAAAGTACATAGGCAAAAATGCAAAAAGGCTCTACGGCGACCATTTCTCGGTTACCGTAGAGCCTGCTTTCGTTAAAAGGTATATGAAAACCCTTGCAAATAGGGACTTTTGCAAAAAGAAACTGGACACCCGCTTCGATACTCATTGTATCAAAACTGGTGTCCAGTTATGGTGCGGATAAGAGGACTTGAACCTCCACCGAGTTGCCCCGACTAGAACCTGAATCTAGCGCGTCTGCCAATTCCGCCATACCCGCATATATTAAATTTGTAACTTACCAGCTTATACATCACGCAAGATAAAGTGAGCAGCCGCGCCCGCGATACTCTTGCGGTGCCCGGCTCTGTCTTCGGCTTAACCGCCTTGACAATTGCCGACCGCTGCGCCTTTGCCGCCTCGCTTCATCTGCCGCAGGCAGCGCTCCGGCTGCAAAGCTGCCAATTCCGCCATACCCGCATATATTAAATTTGTAACTTACCAGCTTATATATCACGCAAGATAAAGTGAGCAGCCGCGCCCGCGATACTCTTGCGGTGCCCGGCTCTGTCTTCGGCTTAACCGCCTTGACAATTGCCGACCGCTGCGCCTTTGCCGCCTCTATTCTCTGCTATATATAAGCTTACCAAGAAAGGCTTCATTAATGAGCAAATCATATTATATATGATTTTTCCTTTAAAGTCAACAGAATTATAAACCTATTCTTACACTTTTTCCCAATTCAAATGAATATATTAATGCTTCCTTGACATCTCTGCCGCGCAGTTGCTTAATTGCATATGAATACAGCTTTAGCTGTGAGCTATATCTCTCAACCAGCTCTTCTTCCCGCTTTACGTTGTCGGTTTTATAATCTATTACGACAATGCCGTCCGGCTCTTCAAAAAAGCAGTCTATAATTCCCTGCACCACTATCAATTCGTCAGACGCGCCATCTCCATATATACTTGATGCCGGCATATCAAGCATAAAGCGCCACTCACGCCATATATTCTCAGCCCCTTGTATCCTGTTATAAAGTTCGCCGTCAAAAAATGCCGCCGCCTTTTTTATGTCTATTGATGCCGCCTGCTCCTTTGTGATATATTCAAGCGACGCTATTCGTTCAATTTCGGCCGCTGTATTTTCAGCTGCTTTCTCAAAATCTGCATACTGCATAAATTCATGCAGAGCCGTGCCGCGTTCGGCAGGAGTCATTCCGCGTGAGTGCATAAACGCCGGCCGCGATTTAAACATATTTTTCTTATCAGCGCCATGCGTTATTTCCGACGCCGTCAGCTTAACTGGCAGTCCTTTGCTTCCTGCGCCGGTATAAATATATTCTGCACTCTCTTTTATCTTTTCGATAATTTCACTGCTCGCCTCTAACGGTAAAATTTCTTCATCGCTTTCCGGAAGAATTATATTCTCAGCATTGATTAGTTTTACATCAATGCCGCTGTCAGCGACCGCCGCATTCAAATGACTGCCGCACATTTTCCGCAATATATCTCCCGAAGGATGCAGCAAAGCGCACATAAGCACCCAATCACCCATGCCCGACGCCGACAGCACCGTCTGTGCATCTATCGGGTCGTTTGGCGACGACCACTCTGCCTCCAAAGCGGCTGCATGCTTAGATATAGCCGACTCTACATTGTCTTTTGTCATGACAAAAACGAGCTTTTCCTCCGCCCTTGTCATAGCGACATATAATATCCGCATCTCCTCGGCAATAAGCTCGCGCCTCAAGTCAAGAGCTATCGCCTGACGCGGCAGAGTATTATAGCGTATGTCTCTGCCGTTATCCCTGCACATAAGTCCCAGACCTGAGCTTCTGTGCATAATAAGCCCCGCGTTTATGTCCTGCTTATTAAATTTAGATGCACAGCCGGCTATAATGCAGACGGGGAACTGCAGGCCCTTTGACTTATGTATGCTCATAATCTTGACCATGCCGGAAATCTCTGCTGCCGGCTGCGCACAGCTCAAGTCCGGCCTTACTTCTTCCATATTGGTTATATACCTGACAAATCCGCCAAGACCCTGTCCGCCGCTTTTTTCATACTGCTTGGCCATGCCGATAAGCTTTAAGAGATTTGCCTCGCGCTGCGCGCCGTTTTCCATTGCATTCACAAGTGACATATAGCTTGTTCTGTCGAACAGATACACCAAAAACTCATCTGCCGGCATTAAAATAGACATCTTTCGCAAATCATCAATGTCGTTTATAACCGCCGCCGCGGCCGCATTGCCGCCGGCTGCTCGAAACAGTGCATCGTAAAGGCTGCCGCTGCGGCTTTCTGAGCGCATCAGCGCCGCCTGTTCGGCCGTAAATCCGTATATCGGCGACATGAGCACCGACAGCAGCGGAATATCGCGCAGAGGATTGTCTATAACCTTGAGCAGAGAAATAATGGTCATAATCTCCGCCGACTCAAAAAATCCGCCGCTTAAGTCGCACCACACAGGTATGCCCGCCGCTTTCAGCTCATTGTAATATATACCGGCCTTTGAGGAGGGCGAGCGCAGCAGTATTGTAAAATCGCCGTATTCGGCGCGCCGCAGCGTGCCGTCAGCGCCCTTTAAAAACGGCGGAGCCGACATTTTTTCCTTTATATAGCCTGCTATATATCGCGCTTCAAGCTCTTCGCTTTTCTCCTTTACGCCGGATTTTTCTATTATATGTATCTCCACATCGTTTTGCCCGTTTTCGGGAAAAGCTGCGGACGGTATAAGCCTGTCGTCGGAGGTGTAATCCATTTCTCCGGACTCTTTTGTCATAAGCCGGCTGAAAAAGAAATTTACCGCTTCGCAGACGCCGCTGCGGCTGCGGAAGTTTTCGTCCAGCACTATATATCTGCATCCCGCCTGGTCATTGGCCTTATAATCAGTGCGCTTTTTTAGAAAAATGTCCGGCTCCGACTGGCGGAAGCGGTATATACTCTGCTTGACGTCGCCTACCATGAACAGCCGCTTGCCCCCGCCGGACAGTGTATATACAAGCGTATCCTGCAGGTCGTTTACATCCTGATATTCGTCAATGAGCACCTCGTCGTATCTTTTAGCTTCCTCATTGGCAATGTCCGTAAGCATTATATCGCCGTTTTCCCTTTTGACAAGCAGTGAAAGAGCCAAATGCTCTATATCTGAAAAGTCTAAACCGCCGCTCTCCCGCTTATATTCGCTTAATATTGTATTATATCTTTTCGTTACCTCAAACAGCTTATTTATTACCGGAGCCAGCCTTCGCACATCCTCTGCCGCCGTTTCAATATCGCAGGATATAAGCTCTTTTACCTCTTTTACTATTTCATCTGCGTCGTTTTTGGCAGATTTTATGCTCTCGGCAAAGGCTTTGTCCTCATGGCCTCTTACCTGCCCTGTCTGCGGAAATTTAAACTCAGAAAGCGAGGCATAAAGTCCGTTCCAATCGTCCTGCTGCGCCATATCCGCCATACGGCCTATTTCCCGCATAGCAGACGTGAAAGCAGACAAATACGCCTTTTGCAGCTTTTCGTCCCTTTCCATTCTTGCTATGGCGCGGTGCAGCATGGCATGAGCTGCGGCCAGTCTTTGGCCGGCCGTGCTGAGTACGATGTGCGCCCATGGCGTATCTGTCAAATCAGCAGCGCTGTACATACCCTTTACTTTTTCCACCCACTCATCGCCAAAGGCAAGCGATGATAAAAAGTCGCTTAAAGAAAATATAATTTTAAAAATTTGCTCAGGATTATCCGCCGCCAAAAATCTCAGCAGCTTTATAAAATCACTGTCTCCGGCGGCGAAATACTCCTCTATGCAGTCGTTTACCGCGCGGCGGCGCAGCGCCTCACGCCTGTCGTCGTCAATAATGCGCATGTTCGGTGAGATGCCGAGAATATGAAAATATCTTTTAACAAAATCCTGACAATATGAGTCTATTGTGCATATTTTCGCCTTTGGCAGCAGCGTACGCTGCCGGCGCAGCAGCCGGTTGTCCGGCTCACTCTTCAAAGCGCTGCGGAGAGCGGAGGATATCCTCTCTTTCATCTCTGAAGCGGCTGCCTTTGTAAAGGTAACTATAAGCAGCCTGTCTGCCGGAACAGGATTTTTATCATCTGTCAAAAGGCGCAGCACACGCTGCGTCAGTACCGCCGTTTTGCCGCTGCCGGCCGCCGCCGACACCAGTACCGGCGCTTCTGCATACACTGCGTCGCGCTGATTGTCAGTAAGGGTAATCGCCACTGTTTAGCACCTCCTCCATTGCCTTTTTAGCGTCGTCATCAGACATATTGCCGGCTTCTTTTATTTCTGTTTCCGCTCCTATGCGGCATACGCTCCTGTAATCGCAGTAAGCACAGGCGGGTGAGTCACTGCCGTCTCTGGGAGATATCTCTACATCTCCGTTATAAATGTGCTCGCCCATATCTCTAAGCCGGCCGAATACGTAACTCTCTAAAAGCTTGAGCTCCTCTGTATTTGCTACCGACGAGCGCTTTGAAAGGCCGCCGCCCTTTTTAGCCTGCGCCGGAATAAACCGGCCGGACATATCGCTCTCCATGGCTTTTAAAACGTCTAAATCGTCAGAAAGCAGGCCGTTCATTTTAAGCTGCTTTTCATATTCTCTTTCTATTTCCTCGCTGCTATCGTTTCTTCCGCCACTCATAACCGTCCGCCTTACCGGCATGTAAAGTATGCCCGCCGGAGATACATTTTCGCCTAAAACCTCCCCGCCGTTTTTGCACAGCGTAAACAGATATACAAGCATCTGCATATTAAGTCCATACAAAACGTCGCTCAGCTTAAAGCTTTTCTTCCCGGTTTTATAATCAACAATTCTTATATATGTTCTCCCGTCGGCTTTAAAAATATCGGCGCGGTCGACTATCCCCGTTACCGATATCTGCCTGCCCTCGTCAAGCGCTATCTCTAGCGGCGGAATATCGCCGGCGTCGTAGCCTATTTTAAGCTCGCAGGCAAGTGGGCTGAACTTACTCTGGCTTAATTCCTTCCCTATGCGCAGCAGTACATGCGAAAGCAGCGTGCTTATATTATCGAGCATATAGCTAAGGGACGCCGGCAGATTTTCGGCGCCGACCGCCGTTTTTATATATTCGTCTATAATCTGCCGCGACTTTGACTTTATTTCCGACAGCTCCATATCCGCAAGGGATGCGCCGTACTCTTCTATCATTTTCTCCAGCGCAAAGTGTATTATTGTACCCCTATGCATAGCGTCTATTTTGGCCTTTCGAAGCGGCTTTGCGTTTAAGCCGTATTTGCAGAAGTATGAAAATCTGCATTTATTATATGTCTCCACCTTTGACGAAGAAAGCGACATATGCCTGCCAAAAAGCTTCTGCGCCGCCTCACTGCTTATTTTATCCGACTGGCGCGACACCGCCGCCTCAAGCTTTAAATACCTTTCAGTATCAAATTGGCGCAGATATTCCTTAAGCGACTGCGACAAGCATGTATGCTCGTTGTATTTTTCCGCCGCCATGCGCAAAGCGTCATCTTCAGACTGCGGAAATTCATTTTCCGCCCTGCCCAAGCAGCTTTCAAAAATATCTTTCACATACTCCAAATACTCCGAGCCCTTGACCGCCTCCGACGACAAATCGCTCAGGCGGTATGTGATATATGCCTTCTCGCTCGCCTGACATATAATGCTGTAAAACAGCAGCTTTTCTTCAAAGTCATCCTCTGGTGCAGATATATCAAGCCCCAGCGCCGACATATTTATCCTGTCGTCGTCGGTAAGTATGCCGCCGGCGGAAATTTTCGGATATACCCCGTCGTTGGCGCCGGCTATGAAAACAACTTTGGCGTTGTCTATCCTGACGCGTTCCGCCTCCGACACCGTTACTTCGTCTATATGCTGCGGAATTTCGCCCAGCTCTGTATTGTCCGCCATAACCTCAAATATTTTCAGCATAAGCGCCGGAGTAAAGCTTTTATCGCAAAACAGCTCGGCTATTCGGCTTAAAATATCCATAAGAGCGTCCCAGCTCCTTGAATAAATCTCTGCCGTATCATCGTCGCACAGCTCGCCCAGCCGTTTGTCCGCACCAGTATTTATCAAAAACTTATAAAGGGCCGTACAAATGTCTTCTGCGCTCCCGCTGCTGTAAGATAATATAAATTTGTTTAAAGCATCAACAATTCCTTTTCGCAGCCCGTTCAGATGCTCAAGCTCGCTGCTAAAGTCACTGCCGTCATTGTCAAACCCGCGTGGACTGCCTGTCCACTCCTCAAGCCATTTAGAGCCTGATATGCCCCAAATCAGAGTATACTGCTCAAGCGTGCTTATGTCGCTTATGCTGTACTCTGTAAGGCCGGATTTCAAATATGCGAATATGTCGTCGCTGTTATATTTATGCACAGCCACCCTTAAAAGAGATTTCACCGCCATAAAAAGCGGCAGCGACGACGCCTTAATGTTTTTGTCGCAGAAATAAGGTATTTTACAGCGCTTCATGGCAGAGGACAATATATTTAAATAATCGTCAAGGCCGCGGATAATTACCGCTATCTCACCGTATTTATAGTCCTCTTCCCTGACAAGGCGCCGTATTTCCTGCGCTATATAATCCGTCTCACGATAAATGTTTTCCGCCGCCCTTATTTTGACATCGCCGTTATATTTATTTTCGGACGCTGTGTCTTCGCCGCAAGATGCAAAATCTTTACATTCATTTTCACTGACGCTCACTTCATCTATCACATATGCGCCGTTTTCGCCGATATGCGAAAATAAATTCAGCTGTGCACTCTGCGTGTTGTCAAAGCGCACGTCGCCTAAACCCGATTTTGCCCCGTCCTTTTTCTCTTCATCCAAACTTAAGTCTACATTCATCGCGAACAGATTTCTTTCAAGCACCGCCATATCTTTCGATGTAAAGCGGTGTACATCCGTCAGCTTAAGGGGTGAAGCTACTGCCACACCGTTCTCTTTTGCGCAGCGCATAAGCCGGCCGATAGGCTTGCCAATGCAGTGAAAAATGCTGTCCTCACTTGGATTAATCGAGTCAGTGCAAAATGTTATGTAAACATCATTAGCCTGCTTTATCATTTCCTCCACTATTTTATACTGCTGGCCGGTAAAGTGCTGAAAGGAATCTATAATAATGTCATAGTCTTTAAAATATTGCGTGTCGATTACTCTATTATAGAGTTTATCAAGACAGTCCTCACTGTCAAGATATGAGCGTGAGAGATAGGCATTATATGTGTCAAAAATTATATTAAGCTCGTTAAGCTTGTTTTTCAGCATATTATTTTCAATATTATTATATGTATTATGTAAATCCAACTCAGATATCGACGCCTGCTTAAACTCGGATAAGAGATGAAGCAGTTCAGGTATAAACTCAGGTAAATCCGCCTGCTTTTTAAAAAGGCTCAGGCTGTCTTTTACATCTTCCAGAGCAAGACCCATCAGCGCCGCACGGCCGCTATCGTCCAAAAGCCTGCCGCTTATTCCGCCGCAGTTTCGATGCACAATATTCACAAGGCGCGTAAAGCTCAGCACCTCTACACGCTCGGAAGAGGCGACGTCCATCTGCTCGATAAGCGCCCGCTCGCTCTCAAACGAATACTGCTCCGGCACTATTAGCATCACCCTATTTTTACCAGATACCGCTCTTTCTACGGCTATGCGGCGGGCAGTATATGTCTTGCCGCTGCCCGCACGTCCAATTATAAATTTAAGCATTTTATACCTGCCGTTTTCTTACAAATTTCAGTTTATCCGACAATAAGTTACACCTTATATATAATTATATAATATACTCTGATGTCCCTTTTAACAAGCATAAATAATAGTTTTCTAAACACTGCCGCCAGTAAAAATTTAGAAAAAATCCCGCAGCATACTTGCTTAACCACCACAAACCGCGCTCTAAACCATTAAGTTCAGCCAGCGCTGCGGTAAATCCGGTGTAGTTAAGCATTTACGCCGCGGGTATATTTTTTATTATGACTTTCTATCTATTATTTGCCCGAAACCAATGCATATGTGTCTCTCGCTATGCTAAGCTCCTCATTGGTCGGTATTACATAGACCTTAACCTTTGAGCCTGGCTTGCTGAGCTCTGCAACCTTGCCGCGCAGGCCAGCGTTTTTCTCAAAGTTAAAGTCAACGCCGAGATAAGTCAGTCCCTTGCATACCGCCGCCCTGTGGACGTCGACGTTCTCGCCTATGCCGCCGGTAAACACTATCGCGTCAACGCCGTTCATTGCCGCGGCGTATGAGCCTATCAGCTTAATTATCTGATAATCGAGCATTTTTATAGCGAGCTTGGCGCGCTCGTTGCCCTCAGCCGCTTTCTGCTGCAAATCCCTGTCGTCGTTAGATATACCGGATATGCCGAGATAGCCAGACTTTTTATTAAGCAGCTCAGACATTTCCTTATAGCTTATGCCCTCTTTTTCGCCGAGGAATGTTACAACCGACGGGTCAAGCGAGCCGCTTCTCGTGCCCATTATAAGTCCGTCGAGCGGAGTAAAGCCCATTGATGTGTCTATGCACTTGCCGCCCTCAACCGCAGAGATTGACGAGCCGTTTCCCAAGTGGCAGGTGATGAGCTTGAGCTCGGATATATCCCTGCCCATTACCTCAGCGCATTTGGCGCTGACATATTTATGCGATGTGCCGTGAAAGCCGTAACGGCGTATGGCGTACTTTTCATAATATTCATACGGTATAGCATACATATATGCGTGCTGCGGCATAGTGCTGTGGAAGGCGTTGTCAAACACCACCACCTGCGGCAAATCCTTGCCCAGACACTCTATACATGCACGTATGCCCTGTACGCTGCCTATATTGTGAAGCGGTGCGAGCTCGCTCAGTTCGAGTATTTTCTCTATTACATCCTCATTTACAAGCTCAGGCTTGTTAAATATCGCGCCACCCTGTACTATTCTATGCCCGACTGCGCCTATCTCTGACATCGATTTTAAAACGGCCGCTTCACTCTTTACCAAAGCATACTCAACATACTTAAACGCTTCAGTATGATTTTTCATCTCTGCTTCTTCAACATACTCTCTTCCGTCAAAAGCCGTGTGCTTTATCTTGCCGTCGATACCTATGCGCTCGCACATACCCTTGGCAATTACCGACTCGTCGTCGATGTTTATTAGCTGATATTTAAGCGAAGAGCTGCCAGCGTTGATAACAAGGATTTTCATATATTCTTTTCACTCCACTATCATTTCTTTTTGTGCTGTTGTTATAATTTGTCCTTTGTGTTAGAATTTATTTATAACGTCACATATTATATAATATAATACAAAAACTTCAATTTCAACCATTTTTAACGGTTTTGAGGTGTTATTTTTGAAAATCTGCGGTATTATAGCCGAGTACAATCCATTTCATAACGGACATCTATATCTCATACACAGGCTGAGAGACATGGGATACTCGCATATAGTCGCCGTCATGAGCGGCAATTTCGTTCAGCGCGGAGAAACGGCGATTATGTCTAAATGGCCGCGCACCGAATGCGCTCTTAAAAGCGGTGTAGATTTAGTCATTGAACTACCGCTGACATGGGCCATGTCCGCCGCTCAAAATTTTGCGCTTGGAGGCGTATCGCTGCTAAACTCGCTTGGCTGTGTAGATACGCTTGCTTTCGGCTGTGAAATTGACGATATATCTGAACTTAGCCGCGCTGTGAATGTTAAAAGCAGCGCCGCTTTTAAAACTGCTTTTGCAGATGAAATAGACAAGGGTAAGAGCTATGCCGCAGCTGCTTCAGCTGCATTAGACAAAAGCGGCGAAAGCATAAATCCCGATATTTTTAGGCTGCCAAACTGTATTCTGGCACAGGAATATATATCGGCATTAAACCGGCTAAACAGCAAAATAACGCCCATAGCAATAAAACGCCATATATCAGCGCACGACGAAATGCATAAATCTGCCCCAGATAACACCGATATTGTAAGCGCCGCTTATATAAGAGAGCTTATTAAATCCGGCAGCGATTTTAGACAGTATGTGCCTAAATTTACCGCCGATATTATTGACCGTGAATTGGCTTTAAAATCGGCGCCGGCAGATATTTCGCGCCTTGAGCGGGCTATACTCGCGTTTTTGCGCAAATGCGCACCCGACGATTTTACACATCTGCCGGATGTAAACGAAGGACTGCAAAACAGAATATATACGGCGGCTAAAAACTCACAAAGCTATGGCGAGCTTATAGACAAAATAAAAACAAAGCGTTATACCCATGCGCGCCTGCGCCGGACTATCCTTTCGGCATTTTTAGATATTGATGTTTCTCTTTTTAACGCCGAACCGCCGTATATTCGCATTTTAGGCTTTAATGAACGAGGAAAAGAGATACTGCGTCTTGCAAGGGAAAGCGCTGTGCCCATAATAATGAAAGCCGCCGACATAAATCATTTAAGTGAAAGTTGTCGCCGGCTGTTTGAGGCCGAGAACCGCGCCGACGATATTTACGCGCTCAGTCTGCCGGTAATAGGCGGCTGCGGCTCTAATATGACAAATGGAGTTATTCACTAAAAATTCAATATTCATTGACTATATAATTCAAACTATATTATGCTTTCCTATGCCCGACAGAAAATAATAATGATATAGTATATTTATTGTAATTAATTTGGGTGAAATCGAAGATTATTTTTCTGTTTATAAAGCTTTCATTATAGAATGAAAGCTTTTTTATTTGACTTTATTAAAGCTTGCCAATAGGCTGGCTCCTCATTTAATCACAAAATCTTAATTTATACATATTCTGTATTGGACACGCCGAAACGGCCGTGTGAAGCTTAATCTGAAAGGAGCTAAAATGTCAGATTTGAACATTATGAATACAGACGATATCCTTAAAAAATATGGCTTTGAAATGTATGCATCAAAGCCCGAAAAATTAAATGCGGGCATGGGTATGTCGCGTACGCCTGACTTTATGCCTAAAAACCCGGTATTAGCAATGGCATATGTACCAATGCAGCAGCAGGGTGAGATGTATGAGCCCGAAGCTGGTCTTAAAGCCGGAACTATATTCCCTGACCTTGATAAACCATTTTATGGAAGGTGGAATGACTAAAATGAATGAAAGGGAAACCCTTTTAAGGAGAATAGACAGCGTGCAGTTTGCCGCTCATGAGTTGTCACTTTTCCTCAATACACATCCCGGCGATACTGAATCGCTTGAAAAAATGCGCAAATATCAGGATATATATATGCAGCTCAAATCCGAGTTTGAATCCAAATACGGCCCGCTTACAATAAATAGTGCCAGCCAGGATAAAACTTGGGAGTGGACCCAGAATCCATGGCCGTGGGAAAAGGAGGGCAACTAATAAATGTTTAACTACGAAAAAAGGCTTCAATATCCTGTAAAAATTAAAAATCCTAATCCGGCAATGGCAAAGGTAATCATCACACAATATGGGGGACCTTTTTGAAATTTGCAATGAATTAACAATGTTTATTCTGAGATGATTTTTACGCTTGACAAATTCCTCTTCAGCTTTAATTCAAGTTTACATAATACTTACAATTGAGGGTATGAAGAAAAGTCTGTAAATAAGATTCTTCTATGATAAGACTGGGT
>JAUUSE010000041.1:0-15402 GCA_030842085.1 Bacillota bacterium
CCCTTAAGGCTCTTATTTTTGACTCTTATTACGACGCCGATAAAGGGGTTGTGGTTTATTTCCGCGTGGTAGAAGGCACAGTAAAATCGGGAATGACAATAAAAATGATGGCGACGGGAGCTCAGTTTGACATAGTTGAACTTGGCCGCAAAATGGCGATATCAATGCAGCCATGCGACGAGCTTAAGGCCGGAGAGGTCGGATATATAACAGCATCTATAAAAAATGTCGCCGACGCTCGTGTGGGCGATACAATAACAGACGCTGATGCACCGGCTGACGAGCCGCTGCCGGGATACCGCAAAGCGAGCTCGGTGGTGTTCTGCGGCATATATCCAGCCGACGGCTCGCAGTATGAAGATTTAAAAGAAGCACTGGCAAAGCTGCAGCTAAACGACGCGTCTCTGCTGTTTGAGCCGGAGACGTCGGCGGCGCTTGGCTTTGGCTTCAGATGCGGATTTTTAGGCCTGCTGCATATGGAAATAATACAGGAGCGCATAGAACGCGAATTTGATATAGGAATAATCACCACTGCGCCGAGCGTTGTTTATAAAATTAAGATGACGGACGGCAGCGAGATAGAAATAGATAATCCTACAAACTATCCCGACCCGGCGCAGATACAGTACTGCGAGGAGCCGATAACCTCCGTGCACATATTAAGCCCGTCGGACTATGTGGGCACTATTATGGACCTTTGTCAGGACAGGCGCGGCGTGTTCAAGGACATGCAGTACACCGGCAAGGACAGAGTGGATATTCATTACGAGCTGCCGCTTAATGAGATAGTGTATGACTTTTTCGATGCTTTAAAATCGAGGACAAAGGGCTATGCGTCTTATGACTATGAGATTATAGGCTATGCAAAGTCCGACCTTGTAAAGCTGGACGTTTTGCTTTCCGGAAATGTGGTTGACGCGCTTTCGTTTATAGTCCACACCGATAAGGCGTATCCGCGCGCGCGCAGGATAGCCGAGAAGCTAAAGGACAATATTCCGCGCCAGCTTTTTGAAGTGCCTATACAGGTAGCGGTGGGCGGAAAAATAATTGCGCGCGAGACGGTAAAGGCCATGCGTAAGGACGTGCTCGCAAAATGCTACGGCGGCGATATAACCAGAAAGAAGAAGCTGCTGGAAAAGCAGAAGAAGGGCAAAAAGCGCATGCGTCAGCTCGGCAATGTCGAAGTCCCGCAGGAGGCGTTTATTGCCGTGCTGAAGCTGGACGAATAATAATTTAATCGGCACGGCTGCATATGGATTTGTCGATAGTAGTTTGAACAAAGTGGGTATCTGCCAAAATGGGAAATCGCGTTTCATATGAGCCTCTCATATAGCGAAGTATGTGCTTTAAATTGCTATAGCATTTCCGGATGGTTAAGATAAAACAGCGTCAGTATATGGCTTTAAGACACAATTTATTGGACTTAGGCTTAAGCGTATGATTTTATAAATCATTTTTGCAGTTAGGGAGGAAAACGGCGGGCATGACTAAAGAGAGCGGCAATATCGGGATATATATACATGTGCCGTTTTGCCTGTCTAAGTGCCGGTACTGCGATTTTTACTCTATTGCCGGTGCGGACGATATGCTGCTTGACTCTTATACCGATGCCGTGTGCCGCGACATCAAAGCATGGCATGAGGAGTTTGGCGGCAGAGCTGACACGATATATTTCGGCGGCGGCACCCCGTCGCTGCTGGGGGCGCGCCGCATAGCAGATATAATCGACTGCGCTGTGAGAATTTATAACATAGATTTAGCATCGGCCGAGATTACTGTTGAAGCAAACCCTGATACTGTGACCGACATGCTGGCAGCCGGCTTGAGCTCCGGCGGAGTAAACAGGCTGTCACTCGGCATGCAGTCGGCAGATTTGCGCCAGCTTGAGCTTCTTGGCCGCCGCCATACGCCGGAGCGGGCGGAAAGGGCTGTCGAATCGGCTCTTTGCGCTGGAATTGACAACATTTCAGTTGACATAATGCTTGGAATAATGGAGCAGGATGTTAAATCGGCAGTTGTAACAGCGGAATTTGCTGCATCTCTCGGCGTAAAGCACATTTCTGCGTATATGTTGAAAGTAGAGAAAGGCACGCCGCTTTATAATGAGAGGGAGAAATATAATATTCCCGGCGACGACGAGGTTTGCGATATTTATTTAAATGTATGCGACAGGCTTAATGAGCATGGCCTTTTGCAGTATGAGATATCCAACTTTGCGCTGCCCGGCTTTGAATGCCGGCATAATTTAAAATACTGGAAGCTGGAGCCATATGTAGGCATAGGCCCCGCGGCGCATTCCTATATAGGCAAAGGCCGATTTTATTATCCGCGCAATTTGGATGCATTTTTAAAAAACGGCCATGAGGCGTTAAAGCTTGAAGAGAGATGCGCCGGAGATATCGAAGAATATGTTATGCTGCACCTCAGGCTGCGCGAAGGAATCCATATATCGGAGCTTATTCGCATATATGGCGAGCAGACTGCCGGCCATATATGCGACAGAGCGGAAAAATTATCAAAAGAAGGGCTGCTTCATATTTTAAACGATAGGATATATTTAGACAGCCGGGGATTTTTAGTATCTAATTCAATAATTGCTTATTTGCTGTATGAGTAATTAGAATTGTCAGATAGTCAGACAGCATTGTACTGATTCTCTCGCGGTTATGCTGATTTTTAATAAGATACTGCAGACGGCAGTTATATAATCGGGTTTTGCTGTATTTTTGGCTCGCCAATAATACGGCAATTTTTTATTTTCTGTAAAACTGCCGTCAGCCGATAACGCAGAGTGCAAAAACTTTTAAATTTCAAATATATGGCTAATCCTAAGTTTATATTTAGATTAAGCAGTAGGATATATAAATGAATACTTAGCGCGTTCTTAAAAAATTCGGAGAAAAGCTTTAATAAGCTTTAATAAACATTGTCCGCGCTGCGGCTATTGCTGCGGATTTTATAATTAAGGTGATTAATGTATATGGAGCAATTTACACTTAGATTATAATGTGAATTTATTGTGTAAAATAAAAGTATATCCTATTGAGCATTAACAATATATTTACAAATGGACTATTGACTATATTGCTGAAAGGTGGTAAATTATACTTGTTAGCACTCAATGATGATGAGTGCTAAATAATATATAAGCTTAAATTTAACGGAGGATATCATGAAACCCACAGAAAGGCAATTGCAGATATTAATGGCAATTGTTAAGGAATATATAAACACGGGTGCGCCGGTAGGCTCAAAAGCGCTGAGTGAAGCGCTGCCGTTTTCAGTTTCGTCAGCTACTATACGCAATGAAATGGGCGAGCTGATAGGGCAGGGATATCTTATACAGCCGCATACGTCGGCGGGAAGGATACCGTCGGTAAAGGGATTTAAGCTATATGTAAACGGGCTGGCATCCGGTAAGCTTGATAAAAAAGACAAAAGTATGATAGACAATATGCTTCCTGAGGCAGACGACCCGGAAAAGCTGCTGGAAAACGCCGGCCGTGCGCTTGCCGCCATAACAAATTATGCGGCGGTGATGACTACGCCATCGGACGGCGATGTAAGTCTAATTAGGGTTGACACGGTGCAGCTTGGCAGCAGGACGGGACTTATAATACTGCTCACGTCTGCAGGCGCGGTTAGGAATAAAGTATACAGGCTTAGCTGTGATATAACGCCTGAGCTTCAGCAGGCTTTTATGAATGTAGTTAAGGAGTGGTTTATCGGCAAAAGGCTGTCGGACATAAGCATGTCGTATGTTCAGACGGTTTCGGCCTCTCTTCCGCTTGACATCATGATGGCTGCGCCAATGTTGGTCGCGCTTGCACAGGCGGCGTCGGAAGCGGGAACATCGCATGTTAAAATGAACGGCGGCGACCATCTGCTTTATGAGTTTAACGGTGAGCAGGCTCGCTCTATTTTTGAATTTTTAAGGAGCGAGGAGGATATGCTTTCTCTGCTTAAGACGGCGGGCGACGAGGTCGGAGTGATATTCGGCGACGACACAGGCAGAAATGAGCTGAAAACATCGAGCGTCGTAGTTAAAAAGTATAATTTCGGCAAGTCAGCAGCGGGCAGTCTTGGCATAATAGGTCCGCTGAGAATGGACTATGAGAAGCTTATTCCTAAAATAGACTATTTTACAAAAATCTTTGAAAACAGGATAAAGGAAGTGTTCAGCAAATATTTTGAAGAATAGCCTGTTATATTAAAACACATGAAGGGTCGTGTAAACTTGTCTAACAGCAAAAAGGTAAACAACAAGGAAAAAGAGGAAAAAATAAAAAAAGAGAAAGCATCTGCCGAGTGCGCTGACAATAAAGAGACAACTGAGGATAACACATGCAGTGAAAAAGAGGTCTCAGACAGCACTACATCCGACGATGCGGCGGTTACGCTTCAAAAGGACTTGGACGAGGCAAAGGATATGCTTCTGCGCACAGCGGCGGAATTTGACAATTATAAGAAGAGAAGCGAGCGCGAAAAGCTTCAGGTAAGTGAATTTGTAAAGGCGCAGACAATAAAGGCGCTGCTGCCGCCGATAGACAATTTGTTAAGAGCAGCTGAGGCTGATTCTTCATCGGCAGATTATGCAAAGGGAGTGGAGATGACAATCCGCCAGCTTATGGAGGCGCTTGAAAAGCTTGGCCTTAAGGAAATTAATCCGGAAAACGAGCCGTTTGACCCCATGCTTCACGAAGCGGTTATGCATGAGGAAAATTTAGATGTGCCGGAAAACACCGTAGTACAGGTGCTCCAGAAAGGCTATATGATGGACGATACGGTAATACGTCCGGCGATGGTAAAGGTGGCAAATTAAATAACCTGCCTCAATAATGGGCAGGGAGCATTGCATAAAAACGCCGTAACAAATTTTGATACTAAAATGCGCGGCAAATTCAATAGCGGGTGCGAGCAGATTATAGGCGTTTTGCATCGGATATGTAATTGTGTCATACCGCTTTGACTGACTTCAAAATAACGCAGCAAATATGCTGCTTTAGCTAAGCGGGCGACGAAATTTACAGCAAAAACAGTAATTTAGTTAAATATAAATTTACAAAATAAAACAGGAGGCAATAATCATGTCAAAGATAATAGGAATTGACTTAGGTACAACAAACTCATGCGTAGCGGTTAGGGAAGGCGGCGAGCCGGTAGTTATAGCAAATGCCGAGGGCGCAAGGACTACGCCGTCGGTAGTGGCATTTTCAAAAACAGGCGAACGTCTTGTCGGCCAGGTTGCAAAGCGTCAGGCGATTACAAACCCAGACCGCACAATATCTTCTATAAAGAGGGAAATGGGTACAAATTACACTGTTGATATAGACGGCAAAAAATACACACCGCAGGAAATATCGGCCATTATACTTCAGAAACTGAAGGCAGACGCTGAAAGCTATATCGGCGCCCCTGTAACTGAAGCCGTAATCACCGTGCCGGCCTATTTCACCGACTCACAGCGTCAGGCGACGAAGGACGCCGGAAAGATAGCCGGCCTTGAGGTAAAGAGAATAATCAACGAGCCGACGGCGGCGGCGCTTGCCTACGGCATAGACAAGGAAAACGACCAGAAGATAATGGTATATGACCTCGGCGGCGGTACTTTCGATGTCTCTATTATAGAAATGGGCGACGGCGTGCAGGAAGTTCTGGCTACAGCCGGCAACAACCGTCTGGGCGGCGATGATTTTGATAAGAGAATAATCGACTATATTTTAGCCGAGTTTAAAAAGGAGAATGGCATTGACCTTTCTTCCGATAAAATGGCCATGCAGAGGATAAAGGAAGCCGCAGAAAAGGCGAAGATAGACCTTTCCGGCGTAACATCAGCAGACATAAATCTGCCGTTTATATCAGCCGATGCAACGGGCCCGAAGCACTTTGAGACCACGATTACAAGAGCAAAGTTCAACGAGCTTACTGCTGATTTGGTTGAGAGCACAATGGGCCCGGTAAGACAGGCGCTTAACGACTCAGGACTTAGTGCATCCGACATAAACAAGGTGCTTATGGTCGGCGGTTCGTCACGTATACCTGCCGTACAGGAGGCGGTAAAGAAGTTCATGGGCAAAGAGCCGTTTAAGGGCATCAACCCCGACGAATGCGTTGCAATAGGCGCTTCAATACAGGGCGGCGTGCTCGGCGGTGACGTTAAGGGCCTGCTGCTGCTCGACGTTACTCCGCTGTCCCTCGGCATTGAGACTCAAGGCGGCATCTGCACGAAGATAATCGAGCGCAACACTACAATTCCTACTAAAAAGAGTCAAATATTCTCTACTGCCGCCGACAACCAGACATCGGTTGAGGTGCACGTGCTTCAGGGCGAGAGGGAATTTGCCCGCGACAACAAGACGCTGGGAATGTTCAAGCTCGACGGCATAGCTCCGGCACCGCGCGGCATTCCGCAGATAGAGGTAACATTTGATATCGACGCCAACGGCATAGTACACGTATCCGCTAAGGATAAAGGCACTAATAAGGAGCAGTCTATTACAATCTCCGCCAGCACTAATATGTCTAAAGATGACATTGACAAGGCGGTAAAAGAGGCCGAGCAGTATGCTGCAGAGGATAAAAAACGCCGCGAGGAAATGGACATCCGCAACAACGCCGACCAGATGGTTTATCAGAGCGAGAAAACTTTGACAGAATTTGGCGACAAGGTAAGCGAGGATGAAAAGAAGGATATCCAGGCTGCAATAGACGCGACGAAAGAAGCTCTTAAGGGCGACGACGTTGAGAAAATTAAGTCGGCGCAGGAAGAGCTGCAGAAGAAAATCTTTGCTCTTTCTGAGAGAATATATAAAGAATCTGCGGCTCAGCAGCAAAACTCCGACGCTGCCGGTGCAAATAATGCAAACGCAGCAGGCGGTGCGGGCGACGGCTCAAATGTCTATGACGCAAATTATGAGGACGTAGACAAAAAGGATGACAATAAATAATCGGCTCCATGCTGACAGCAGCGGCGCTCAAGCAAGGCGCATTGTCAATCAGCGGAGTGCCGCGTGATTTAAACATCAAAGTTTACGCTGGATTTCGGCAATATCGGCAGATATTTATACGACTGTTTATTGTCAAAAGCCGCAGGCCTTAAAATTAGGCGTATCTTCGCATAAGAGCGGCGAACAATTCTACAATATAGGCGAGCTGTGGTGCTGCTTATATATTGGAGTAGCATTATCAGGTCTTGAGCGGGTCAAGAAGCGTGTATTTATTTTAGCTGTGCAAGCTCACAGCGAAGACAATTGTGCAAAAGTTAATTAGCAATGTGCCTATACGCTGCCAGCCGCAAGTAAATTTGTGAGCCAAGCGCCGGAGATACTGGCAAATTATAAAGAAATGAATTTGGGCGGGTGAACACCCGCCCAGCAAGCTGTATTATACATATAAATTTAGGGGTGCAGACCGTTAATGGCTGAAAAAAGAGATTATTATGATGTGCTGGGGGTCGACAGGTCCGCCAGTGAAGATGAAATAAAGAAAGCATACCGCAAGGCTGCTAAGAAGTATCATCCTGACTTAAACCCGGGAGACAAGGAGGCCGAGGCCAAGTTTAAGGAAGTAAACGAGGCGTATGAGGTGCTGTCAGACAGCTCGAAGAGGTCAAGGTACGACCAGTTCGGCCATGCTGGAGTTGACCCAAACTACGGCGCGTCGGGCGGTGGCGGCTATGGATACGGCAATGTCGATTTCGGCGACTTGGGCGATATATTCAGCAGCTTTTTCGGCGGCGGATTTGGCGGAGGACGCACTTCCAATCCAAACGCTCCGCGGCGCGGCGGCGATGTTTCGGCATCTGTTACAATATCTTTTGAAGAGGCGGCTAAGGGCTGCGTAAAAACGGTAAATGTAACGCGTGTTGAAAATTGCGATGTCTGCGGTGGCAGCGGCGCCGAACCTGGGACATCAAGCCGCACTTGTCCTGACTGTAAGGGCAGCGGCTATGTACGCGTCAGCCAGCGTACCCCTTTCGGCATGATGCAGACACAGAGGGTATGCGATAAATGCCATGGCGCGGGCAAGATTATAGATAGTCCATGTCATGCATGCTCAGGCAGCGGTAGAGTGCGTGTAAAGCGTACAACAGAAGTAAATATTCCGGCCGGTATTGACGACTCTCAGATACTTTCAGTGCGTGCCGGCGGAGACGCTGGAGTAAACGGCGGCACATCCGGCGACTTACACGTGCATGTAAATGTGCGTCCGCATCCGATATTTGAAAGGTCGGGCTACGATGTGTACTGTGATGTTCCTATAACGTTTGTACAGGCGGCGCTGGGCGCTGATATAGTTGTGCCAACGCTTGACGGGAATGTTAAGTTCCATGTAAATGAGGGAACTCAGCCGGGAGACAAAGTCCGTCTTAAGGGAAAGGGAATAAAAAGGCTTAACAGCGCGGGCCGCGGTGATCAGTATGTTACAATGGTAATAGAGGTTCCCAAAAATCTGGACGGCAAGAGCATAGAGCTTTTAAAGCAGTTTGACGCGCATACAAACGACAAAAATTACGGTAAGCGCAAAGGATTTTTTGAAAAGGTAAAAGGACTTTTTGAGGACCAATAAACTAACTTTTATGGATTGCTTTGGTTATTTACAGAAATAATAAAAAATGATAAAGGCAGGAATTAATAGTTTCTGCCTTTTTATTTATGCGATTATAAAATGAAAAAGTGATATTTCGTGTTTTGTTATGAGAATGTGAATTCTTTAGGTTATTAAAGACAAGATTAATGCCGCGAGCGATGAAATAAAAAACTGAGTCTAAACGTGAATTGCGTCCAGACTCAGTCTGGTGGTCAGAGTGGAATTATAGGATTTGAAAACTCTCCACGCACCGCAGGCACGCCCGCAAAATGTTGGTAGCGAACAAATCGGCGTGAAAACGGCGCGTTTACAAGCGTTCGCCGATGTGAGCATGACCTTTTGCGAAAAAGAGGAGCAAGGGAGGGGTGTATGGCCTTTTTTCTGCCGAAAGCAAAAAAGAAGCCGGAGCAAAGTCCGCTTTGCTCCGGCGTGGTGCGGGTGACAGGACTTGAACCTGCACGCCAAAGGCACTGGATCCTAAGTCCAGCGCGTCTGCCAATTCCGCCACACCCGCATATATTAAATTTTTAACTTACCAGCTTATACATCACACAGAACAAAGTGAGCGGCCGCGCTCGCGATACTTTTGCGGTGCCCGGCTCTGTCTTCGGCATAACTGCCTTGCCAATCGCCGACCGCTGCGTCTTTGCAGCTTCGTTTCGGCTGCAAAGCTGCCAATTCCGCCACACCCACGTGGCGTCATCTGCATGAATTTAATACTAATATTTATACCTTGAAAGGATAGCATATTGGACAGATAAAGTCAATAGTAATTATTAGTCAAAAACGCTTAAAATGGAGGCTTTAACATGAGACGTGCCGGCTGCTATATACGTGTATCAACAGATGATCAAGCTGAATTTTCGCCGCCGTCGCAGCTGAGAGAAATGCGTGACTATGCTAAAAAAAACAATATGCGAATATTAGACGGCCATATTTACATAGATGAAGGAATATCCGGCCGAAGCAGCGACCGTCCGGCATTTCAAAGAATGATTGCTGCGGCAAAATCTCCGCAAAAGCCGTTTGATGTGTTGCTGCTGTATAAATTCAGCCGCTTTGCGCGAAACAGGGAAGACAGTGTGGTATATAAATCAATACTCCGCAATAAATGCGGCATAGAAGTAATATCCATTAAAGAGCCAATAGACTCAGAGAATAAAATGTCTATAATCATGGAGGCATTTATAGAGGCAATGGATGAATATTACAGTCTAAATCTATCAGAAGACGTGCGCCGCACAATGACAGAAAAAGCGCTTAAGGGACAATATCAGTCGTCGCCGCCTTTCGGCTATGTTATGACTAAGTCCGGACTTGTTCCGCACGATGAAGAGAGCGCTATAGTCAAAGAAATCTATTCAAGATATATAAATGGAGAAAGCTGCTTATCTATAGCTAATTGGCTGAATTTATCAGGCGTGCGGACTAAACGCGGCTCGAAATTTGAAAAAAGGGCGGTTGAATATATACTCAACAACCCAGTTTATTGTGGAAGAATAAAATGGAAGACATCCGGCAATATTGTGCGCAATGGGCAAGACAACGGCGAAAGCATAGACGTTGAGGGGGAGCATGTTCCGATTATAAATAAAGAAATGTGGGATAAGGCAAAGAGCATATCTGATGAAAGCAAGATGTATCGCCGGCGGATTTCTGCCGGCGATGCAAGAACTTCCGACTGGCTGTCGGGTATGGTTAAATGTTCCGCTTGCGGCGCAAATATAGTAAAATCGGGCGACTACTGGCGGTGCGGAAGATATGTCCGTGGCAAGTGCGCCGTCAGCCAGCATATATCGGACAAGGTGCTCAAGCAGTCAATAATAAACTCTATGAAAAGAGATTTGTCGTTTGTCGGCGATATAAATTTCCGCCGACAATCATACGGGGAGCATAAAACTATTAAAGCACTGCTGAATAAAAACGCTGCAAAGCTTGAGCGGGCGCGGCAGGCCTATCTCAACGGCGTTGACTGTTTAGACGACTACAAATCAGCAGTTAAATCGCTTGAGAAAGAAAAGCAAGAGCTGCTAAAAGAGCTTAAAAAGGAAAATTCTCATTCAAGGCCGGTGATAAAAGCATTGCCGGATATACTTTTATCAAAGGAGATAAGCGGAGCGTCAAAAGCGCAGATTATGCATAGTGTAATAGAGAGCATGGTGCTTAACAAGGCGAAAAAAACGCTGGAAATTTACTATAAATAAGTGCGATAAATAAATTTCAATATCAATGTAAAAGTAGCAAGCTGTGAACCGATGTAGAATGGGTTTATACATAGTTGATTAGCTACTTCTAAACAATTGCGATATTTTATTGAAAAAAGAGGATAGAGTGTTGTACAATATTTTAATAAAACGCATATGCTGTTTAAGAGGTTTTTACTATGGAAAAAACAATAAAATATATACTGCTTGCATTTGGAATATTTGTGATTTTATTGATAGGCATCGTTGCGGGCTGGATTATATATCAAGCGGAATTTAAAAAGGATGAAGTTAATACTTACTTCTCTGATGATAAAATATATTGTTTGAAAATATATCAAATAGGCTCACCGGCTTGGCCGTTTGGCAAAACGGATTGCAAATTTGTGTTATATGAAAATAAAAAGAAAATAAGCGAAATGGATGCGCCTGTATATAATGACGGAGTAAATGTCAGCAATAATAATTTTGACGTTCAGTGGCAAAAAGATAATGTCACTGTAATAGTAAAAGATGAAAGAACGAAAGATGAAAGATATATTATGTATTTTAACGGCGCAACAGAGCACCTAAATACATCTGGCGGGCGTAATCAAGCTATGTATACGGATGTATATGAATAAAACTACAGCGGCATTTTTATTGATATTATCGCTATGCTCAAACCTGGGCATATGTACACTGTATGTAATCTCGCCAAATGAGGGGCATTTTGGGCGGATGTTGTTATAATATTGCATCTTTGCATGAGCCGAAAACACACGGGAGGAAAAGCGGGAGACTTATTATTTTGGTGAGATTGCTCTGACTTTTTATACAGCTGCCGAAATAAGATTTGTCTGCTTTTGTCCGCATGGTATGACATTTTTCGTATGGCGGATGTCGTAATAAGATATTATGCCTTAATGGGCAGCGGATATTTTTTGTCACGTTCTAAGATTTGCATCATATTTTCATCAAAGCATAATATTTAAAAGGAGTTTATAAATTTAGCCCATGCTGTTGTTTTTTAGGCAAAAGATGGTATAATAAACTTTATAATGCGGTAAAATGCCGTGTTATGAAGTTTATTATTTTTCGGAGGGAAAGCTATGAAAACATTTTACATCACTACGCCGATTTACTATCCGTCGTCGAATTTGCATATAGGCAATTCGTATACGACTGTGGCGGCCGACGCTGTCGCGAGGTATAAGCGAATGCGGGGCTATGATGTAATGTTTCTTACAGGCCTCGACGAGCACGGACAGAAAATAGCCCAGACGGCCGAAAAGGAAGGCATAACTCCGCAGGAGCATGTTGACAGAATATGCAAAAGCACTAAAGAGCTTTGGAAGCTCATGAATATATCGTATGATAAGTTTATAAGGACAACGGACGATTATCATGTAAAAAGCGTACAGAAGATATTTAAAAAGCTGTACGACAAGGGCGAGATATACAAGGGCGAGTATAAGGGTATGTACTGCACTCCGTGTGAGGCGTTTTGGACAAAGACCCAGCTTGTCGACGGCAAGTGCCCCGACTGCGGCCGTGAGGTAACGGAGATGTCGGAGGAAGCGTATTTCTTCCGCCTTTCAAAATACGCCGACCGACTGCTGGAGCTTTACAAAAACAATCCGGAATTTTTACAGCCGGCGTCGCGCGTGAATGAGATGATAAACAACTTTATAAAGCCGGGGCTTGAGGATTTATGCGTATCCCGCACGTCGGTAAAATGGGGTGTTCCGGTAGACTTTGACCCAGAGCACGTTATTTATGTGTGGATTGACGCGCTTTCAAACTATATAACGGCGCTGGGCTACGGCTCGGATGACGACTCGCTTTATAAAAAATACTGGCCGGCGGATGTGCATCTAATGGCTAAGGACATAGTGAGGTTCCATTCAATAATATGGCCGGCAATATTAATGGCGCTCGATGAGCCGCTGCCTAAGAAAATATTTGCGCACGGCTGGCTTATGTTTGACGGAGATAAGATGTCAAAATCAAAGGGCAATGTCGTTGACCCGGTTGTTCTCAGCGACAGGTATTCAGTAGACGCCATAAGATATTATTTGCTCAAGGAGATACCCTTTGGCACGGACGGTTCTTTTACCAACAGGGCGTTTATAAACCGCATAAATTCCGACCTTGCAAACGACCTTGGCAATCTTGTATCGCGCAGTGTATCTATGGCTGTTAAATATTTTGGCAGCGATATACCGGCAAAACGCGAGAGCGGGGAATATGATGATGACTTAATCTCGACGGCGTCGCAGGTTAAGGCTGAGGTGGAAAAATATCTTGAAGAGCTTCAGTTCGCGAAAGCGCTTACATCGCTGTGGCGGCTTATCTCCCGCGCAAACAAGTATATTGACGAGACGACGCCGTGGGTGCTCGGCAAGGACGAAAGCAAGAAAGACAGGCTTGCCTGTGTTATATATAATC
Organism: Bacillota bacterium; assembly: GCA_030842085.1. Classification (GTDB taxonomy): domain Bacteria; phylum Bacillota; class Clostridia; order Oscillospirales; family Acutalibacteraceae; genus Timburyella. Next base: position 13,224 of record JAUUSE010000041.1, read on the forward strand.
TCTGCGAGACGCTGCGCATAATATCAGTGCTGCTGCTCCCCTTTATGCCGCAGACGGCCGAAAGCATACAAAAGCAGATAGGCGTATCCGGCGAAGAAATCACATGGGACAGCACTGAAAGCTTCGGCGCTCATAACGGCAGCGGGATAAGCAAGGGAGAGAACCTTTTCCCGCGTCTTGACACAGAAAAGGAATTAGAAGAGCTGCAGGCGCTGCTTAAAAAATCCAATAAGCAGCCGGCAAAGGCAGAAAAGGAAGAAAAGTCCGGCGATGCTGAAAGCGCGCAAAAGCCGCAGATAGAGATTGACGACTTTTTAAAGTCCGAGCTGACGGTATGTAAAGTTATTGACTGTGAAAAAATAGAAAAGACGGACAAGCTGCTCAAATTCACTTTGTTTGATGGAAGCGGCGAGCGCACGGTAGTCTCCGGCATTGCGAAATATTATTCGCCGGATGAGCTTAAGGGGCACAATGTAATAGTCGTTACCAATCTTAAGCCGGCAAAGCTTAGAGGAGTAGAGTCAAACGGCATGATACTGTCGGCCGATACTCCCGACGGCGGTATAAAGGTGGTATTCGCCGACGATATACCGGCGGGCGGCAAGCTGAGATAATATACCGACTTATGCATTTTATGCAAACTTTGCGCAGACGATGAAAAATCCGGGGCTTAGGCCGAGATATTCTGTCGGCTAAAGCGAAGCTGAAACTGAGACTAAGAGGATGTCGGGGGTATGTCCTGTGGCAAAGACGAAGGCATGCTATATGCAGCGCGGCCAGACATGGCAGAAATTTGCGGCGCACCGAGCTGATTTGTTCTGTGAGATTTATGAGGCGGCGAAAGGCTAAAATTATATATACGGGATAAGCGTAGCATAAGGCGCGCGAACATTGTACGAAGACCCCGCCGCTCTATCTGTCGGCAGGGTTTTCTTGCTTGATGAAACTTTACGGGCGACAAATGAAACCGTGCGTCAGGCAGGAAGCTTTAAGCAAAGGCATGGAGAGCTGCAAAAACTGCTCAGCCGCACTGACTGCAGATATCTTAATGCGGCTGGATTATATATCAAGAATGTTATGGGATGCTATTGCTTCATTTGCCTTGGTAGCGTTCCGGCGGAGGACTGTTTTAGTCACTATAGCTGTTGTTAAGTAAATGCTCTTGACTTTGCCGGATTTTATCTGCCGTATGCAAGTGGCATAAACTTTTGAGAGGAAGAAAATGAACTATATAATATTTGACACTCATGCTCACTATGACATGGACAGATTTGACGCCGACAGGGAGGAGCTGCTCTCCTCACTGCCGGAAAAAGGCGTGCGCGCTGTTATAAACTGCGGAACGAATATAGAAAGCTCGCGCGCATCGATAGACTTAGCCAAACAGTATGATTATTTTTACGCCGCATGCGGGATATATCCGCACGACTGGGACGGCGGAAAAATCATGAGTATTGAGTCTGCCCTAAACGAGCTGCGCGAGTTGGCGGCGAACAAAGGTGTTGTCGCAATAGGAGAAATAGGGCTCGATTACCGCTATGAGGGGACTGACCGCGCAGCACAAAAGGAAATTTTTACAAAGCAGCTTGAACTGGCAGATGAGCTTAATCTTCCGGTAATACTGCACGACGGCGAAGCTCACGGCGACATGATGGACATACTTAGAAGATATAAACCGCGCGGCGTGCTGCACTGCTTTTCCGGAAGCGTGGAGATGATGCGTGAGGTAACGCGGCTCGGCATATATATAGGCGTCGGCGGCGCACTGACCTTTAAGAATGCCGTAAAACGGACGGCGGTCGTGAAGGCTGTGCCGGAGGAATATCTGCTGTTTGAGACGGATGCGCCTTATATGGCTCCGGTGCCATGCCGCGGTCAGAGATGCTGCTCATCGATGATTGCCTTTACTGCGCAGAAAGCGGCAGAACTTCGCGGAGTGGATATGTCGTATATCCTTGAAAAAGCAGCTGAAAACGCTTGCCGCCTTTTTGGAATAGATAAAGAATTGTTATCATAAAATTTAAAAGAATTAATTTGCGCCGCCTTAAAATCTAAGCGTTCGGTTATTAAAGGGCAGCGCTGCTGTTTTATATCAATGCTTATATACAGGCTAATCAAGTAATATAACCGCAATTTTGCCAATATTTCTATTAAAATTGGCAATCGCATATACTAACTT
>JAUUSE010000042.1:0-15384 GCA_030842085.1 Bacillota bacterium
TCCACCCAGTCTTATCATAGAAGAATCTTATTTACAGACTTTTCTTCATACCCTCGATAATGAAGACGGGATACTATACTATCCTATGTCTTTACCCCAGCAAAGGGTTTATTATGACTACCGAGTTGTAAAAAATAAATTAGCATATAATGTTCCATTCGTAAGTGATGTAAGCGGAATGTCAAAAATCAATATACAACATGCGATAGATACAATAATAGCGAACAATGAGATGCTGAGATCATGCTTTAAGCTCTATAATAAAAAGATAATGCGATGCGTTTATCCTACGTTTCCAGTGGAATTGTCTTATATTACAGTTGACGAAAGACCTATTGATTTTAGCAATTATTTAACAGTTTTTGATATTTCTAAAATTCCATTGTTTAATTTAACTATTATATCACAAGGAGAAAAGCAATGGTTGCTATTTGATGTACATCATATATTACTGGATGGATATTCCTCTAGTTTGTTGCAGGAAGAAATGCGTTTAGTATCGGAAAATGCAGAACAGATGCATGAGCCTAATAATTATAATTTATATGTAGACTTTGAAAATCAATATTATCAATCGGATGAATATAAAAAAATACGTGATTATTGGAAAATTCGTTTATCTGATTTTGATTTTCAAAATCCATTTGTTCCCGATGCGTCTTATGCAAAAGAATCATATGGTAGTATACAGACTTCATTCCCAGATAAAACAACGCTTGCTATTTCTACGTATGCAAAGCGAAATAAGACAACGCAATATAATATTATTCTGGCTTCAATATTTCTTTCTCTTTATATTGCAACAGGGAAGACCGATTTCATTGTAATTACATCCGTTCTTAATCGCCACGAAGCTCAATTTAACAATATATTAGGGCTGTTTACTAATTTATTGCCTTTGCGTGGTACTATTAATAATAAAAGTACAATAAAAGATTTTTTAAATAGTGTAATTAGCAATACTAAGCAAGATCTCAAGAATCAGTATTATCAATATAATCATTTAATACAAGATTTTAGATTAAAAAAGCCTAATTTTTATATCTACCTTGATTTCGAAGATATATCTTTGAAAAGAAATCAGGATGTCGCTGATATTGCTGTTAATACAAAGATAGCGAAATACGATCTACATATAGATCTAAAACGTAGGAATCAGTCTTTGGATATAGAATTGAACTATTGGTCTCACTTCTACAGCAAAAATTACATAAACAAAATATTGAGCATTTTTATACATTCGGCTGAATGTTTAACATCTGGAATATATGATGAAATGATTATAGAAGATTATGCATCAATGATTAAATCTGCTTTAAATCAAGATTCTACAAAATAATCTGATTTGCCTATTTAAATAAAACAAATGAGGATAATATGCAAAAATATAAAATGAAAGTTGTGCCTTTTGACGATTTTATATATAGGAAATGTAGCTATAATGTGCTAATAAGTGTAGTTTTATACTTTAAAAATAGCATATTTCCTATATTATCAAATGATGTGATTGTTTACTCTCATGATGCAACACTTACATCATTAATACCTGTAGATTGTATACAAATTAAAAATGACCAAGAACTACTGCATGATCTTGGTTTTGAATTAAATAGTTTTAATGAAGAGCTTATAAATAATAAGGACAAATTATTATCAGAAATAAAAGCTCGTGTTATAAGCAATGAACCGGTATTTACTCCTGTTGATTTATTCAGCATGAAGTCAAAAGGGAACTGGAATATTCATTATGGAATTAATCATTTTACTCATGATGTAATGGTTATAGGATATGATGATATTTTAAATAGCTTTATAATTTTAGATACAAATGACCGGCATTGTTTTGAAACAATTATTAATTATGAAGACTTATACAATAATTATAAAAACTATTTAGAATATTGCATATGGTCTCCACGTAAAATTCTTTCTTTACGAAAAAAACAGTATTTTGAGGAAAAACAGAAGCATATTAATTATTATACTAATATTTTTAAAAATAATTTATTAAATAATAAGAAAAATATTTGTAGAAGTATAGTCTACTTAGATGATTGCTGTTATAATATGAATAGATTATTATCTATGGATATTATTGAGCAAAAACAAATTAATGAGATTTACAGTAACCAGTATTTATCTACAAATTTAAAGTATGTTCAATATTACCAGATGAAAAATTTTTTCCCTCAGGATTTTAAACTTATTAATGATTATAAAATTATTTTAGAATTATTTGATTTATTAAAATCTCTATTTATTAAATATACTCTTACATACGATAAAAGTATTAAACAGAATGTAAATAACTATTTCATGCAGTTAAAAAAGTTAGAGCATGAGTGTAACCGTAGAGTATTTAAGCAAATTAACTGAATGGGGGATAAAAATGAAAATTCAACATTTTATTACAAAAATCTACGGCAAACAAATCTATATAAATAATATTGTGATACTTCTATTGGCTGCAACTATTTCAGTTACTCAGTTTTTTACAGCATGGTATTTAGGCCTTATTATAGATTCTGTTAATTTAGGGTTATCTCCAGTTATAAAAAACACAATTATTATTACAATATCTGTTTTAATTAACTTTATCAGTAGCTTACTTCTTTATATTTTATTACAGAATATGTCTTATAAATTAACAAATAATTTAAGAAAAAAAGCTGCAGAAAAAATTTGTAAATCCGAATATAAAAGTTTAGCTAAGTTTAATGATGGTAATCTACTTACTATCTCTGTCAGCGATACCGAAAGCATATCCGCATGGTTTAATATTATTGTTTCTATAGGTCAAATACCTATAAAAATTATAATAGTATTTATAGCTATTATCAGAATACATTGGATTTTATTATAATATGTATAATTCTTTTTCCGTTAACTCTTTTGCCATCTTTATTTTTGTCTAAAAAAATGTATAAGTTAAACTTAGATGAACAAAAATCCGTAGATCTTAATACGAATTTCATTAAAGAAACATTGAGTTTTATAATTATTTTAAAGTCTTTTTGCTTAGAACACTTATTTATAAGTAAAAACAAAAAAATTTTAAAAGATTTAGAAATAGCGAAATTAAAAAAGCAAAAACGTGATAGGCTAATACAGTCATTTTCTCGATGTATTGGTTACATAGCAAATCCAATTTTATTTACTACTGCGGCCTACTTAATACTACAAGGTAATATGACAATAGGCCAAATTATTTCCATCATGTTTTTTATTGACATTGCTGGCGAAGGAATTAATTTACTTACTGGTATTAGCAATCAATATCAAGCTGTAAAATCATATATGACAAGAATTGTTTCTTTGTTAGATGTACCTAACGAAAGAACAACAGGTTCAGCTTTACGGCCAACTATTGATGCACCTGTTTTTGATTTATCAAATGTTTCATTCTCTTATTTACAAAATAAAATATTGAAAGATGTTTCTTTAAAAATAAATAAAGGTGATAAAGTCGCTATAATAGGAAGAAGCGGAAGTGGTAAAACAACATTATTTAAACTTTTAAATGGCCTTTATGAACCAGATGAAGGAATTATATTGTTTCAAGGACAAAATATATTCGACATTTCTATAGATGAAGTTAGAGCAAATTTATCTGTAGTACCACAAGAATCATTTGTGTTTCCTGACACTATTTTTAATAATATATCTATTGCCAAGCCTGATGCAAGCCTAGAAGAAGTTATAGAGTCATGCAAAATAGCAAATATCCACGACTTTATTATTAGTTTAGACGAAGGTTATGATACTGTACTAAATAATGTTGTGGTGTCTTTATCCAATGGCCAAATGCAACGTATTAATTTAGCACGTGCTTTTTTACGCAATTCTCAAATCTGGTTATTTGACGAACCTACATCTGCTCTTGACGTTAATAACAGAAATATAATTATGAATTATATTTCTAATGTAAATGAGGAAAAAACCATAGTATGTATTCTTCATGAACCAGATTTAATTACTAACTTTAATATTAAAGTTGAAATAAAAGATGGACAAATAACTAATATTAGTTGGGGTCCCGATAAAGGGTGTTTATAATGTTTAAGCAAATGTTAGAATATATCCGCAGGCATCCAATCCTTTGGATTGTTGGTTTAGTTTTGCCTGCTTTAGCATCTTTTACTGTTAACTTTGGCTTTGCACTCAGTTTAGATTTTTATACTGCTGAGCTTTCACAGAAAAATGCTTCTTTTAGTAATATTCTTATCATTATGGCTGTAACTGCCTGTTCGCTTGTTATCGCCGTTATAATAGAAGATATTTCCAGGTTCATTTTCAGCAAATTTATTATAAAAACCCAAAATAATATGCGCCATGATATTTATAGAAGTTTTATCAATACCAAATATTCACTTCTTAACAATACCGATAGAGGTGAATTTTATACTAATTACAACATTGATACAGAAATGGCTACAAAAGTGATTTCGGAAGATTTATTTGCAATTTTATTCCCATTAGTGCACGCTATAGGTTATTTTATTGCATTGTTTGTTGTTAATCCTTTGATAGGCGGATTGGTCTCAGGATTAACAATTACAATAATTTTATTAAATTTATTATTTGTAAATAAATTTAATAAATTAGAAAAAGAAGTTCTATCAGCTAAAGAAGATTTTACTAGAATTACTGATACGGCTGTCCGTGGAAAAATTACAGTAAGACAGTTACAAATTGGAGATACTTTTACTCAAAAAATTTCTGATAAATCTGATAGCGTTTATAATGTTGGGAAAAAAAGTATCCGTCTTAATTTTTATAGAAAAATTACTCTTGAATTTCTTTCAATTATTTGTACTTCTCTTATTACTCCAGTGGCTTGTATCCTTGCTGCCTTAAATATAATTGAACTGGCTTCTGTGGTAATGATTGCACAAATTTGCCGATTTATTATTATGCAGACAAATGGTTTAGGCACTGCAATTCAGCAATTAGGTATTCATTTTATATCATATAATCGCATGCAAAAAATATTGCAATTGCCAAATGAGTATGAGAAAAGCATAAATAATACCGAGATTATTTCATCATTAGATTTTGATAAGCCGGCTATTGCCTTTAAAAATTTTGGTATATATTATAATGAAAATACTATTCTTGAAGATATTAATATTAGTGTTGATGCAGGACAAATTATTGCTATTGTTGGCCCTAGTGGAAGTGGCAAAACAAGTATTGTAAATGCTTTATTGGGGCTAATAGAATATAGTGGTGATATACAAATTTTTGGTGTTAATGCACGTGATTTAGATTTACATACTTTAAGAAATTGTTTTACTTATTCTCCGGAACATAGCCAGTTGTTTGATGATGCCTCTATTTTAGACAATTTATTATATATAAATTCCGATAAAAATTACGATGAAATCAAAGAGTTGTTAAATTATCTTTTATTACAGGACTTGGATATTACACAAAAGCCCCACACTTTATCGGGTGGACAACGTTTGCGTGTCTCATTGGCCCGGGCCTTATTAAAAAATTCTCAAATTATTATTTTAGATGAACCCACTTCCGCTTTAGACAGCGAATCTGAAGATATAGTTTTAAAGGTTATACTATCCCTTAAAAAGTTAGGAAAAACTATTCTTTTAATATCCCATAGAGGATCTACTATTAAATCAGCAGATAAGTTTTTAATTGTTTCAAACAAACACGTATATCAATACAATTCATTTGAAGAAGCTAACAAATTATATTCAAATTCTGATAACAATAATACAGACACATTAATCTAAAAATAGCTTTTATATTTTTGAAAGAGATGAATAAATATGAATTTTGAAGAAAAAGTTAGAAAAATAATTGCGGATAATTGTACCGATTCGGGTGTAATTGATGACCTTGGCATTAATGATAATTTAATTGATAGAGGCTTAGATTCCGTAACTTATATTAAAATAATAGTTGATATAGAAAAGGAGTTCCATATTACATTTCCTGATGATAAACTTGCTTTAAAAGAATCTGACACCATATATAAACTTTGTACAATTATAGAGTCGGAATTAGAAAATAACATTTAAACAGATTATCAATTCTTTATGAAAGGATCTTTTTTATGAAAAAGATATTACCCGTAAAAATTGACGCTATAATTACTTCGGAATGCTGGACATATTGGAAAATGGCTATAATACAAACTTTACCAGACTATATGATTTGGCTTTCTTCTCATTTGGATATATTCCAAAATTTAGACTCTGTTTATTTTGGCAAAGACCTTAAAGTATTTTCTAATGAATACTATTCAGATATACTTGATATTGAAGAAATAAAAATATACTCAATCTCCTATAATAAGATAATAGAATTTATTAAAAACTGTATTAACAGCGATTTTTATTATACCGTTTTTATTTTAAAAAATTTAAATAATGAATGCAATAATTTACATATATTACATGATTCTAATAATATATTTCATGAGATATTTATTTACGGTTATGACGACGAAAATAAAGTTTTTAATTCTATTTCGATATCAGAAAACAATTATTTTAAACCCACTACTATTGCTTACGATAAGCTTAAAAACGGTTACCTTACTATGCAAAAATATTTTTACTATAATCCATCTCAATATAATTTTAAAAGAGATTTTTCATATTTAATGTCAAGGTCTAAAGTAAATTATAAATATAAGACCAAAGACTATTCTTACGATTATTTTAAAAAAATCTCTAACGAAGCCTACGGCAATAGAAAAGATGTATCTTATTCTGATATTGATATGCAATTTTTAAAACCATTCAGTTTTTACAGTGGCGTAACTTGTATATTATCTACAGCAAAACGGTTATCCGTTTTTAATGAAAAGGAAATTACTCCTAATGATTATTCTGAAATAAGAAATATACAGACTATCCTTTATAAATTGTATGAACATAGACTGCTTATTGCATCTTCTATGGAATGGTATGAAGATTTTTGGACTATAACATCTGATGAACTAATAAATATTAGAAAAAAATACTTGGACATTATTTCTAATATGGAAGTTATATGTAAGCTGTATTTAAAACTATTACAAACTTCAGACAAAAGTATTATAAATAAAATTATTGATAAATTGTATTTACAGTATAGTGCTGAAAAAGTTATATTAAACAATTATTATATAAATGTTTTAGATTGGTATTATAATAATGTTATAGGTCCCAATTTTAAAAAACTTTACAATTAAGTTATGTTAAAAGCCATAAAACAATAGAAGTTATTGTTTTATGGTTTTTAATTTTTATTCTTTTGCATTATATAGCCATTGAATAAGTATACACTTACATATCAACCTGTTTATACACAACAATCTGCCGATGCTAAAAATCTTGCAGCAACAATACGTGAGCAAGGTCAATTGAATTTGCATCATGGGGTATTTATTCTTAGTGAAAATTGATATGTTTGTTAATTTATTACATTGTATCAGTGATTTAAACGATTAGAAGCATTTCTACGCCAAGAAAATCAGATATTATAATTTTTGACCAATGAGATTTACAGATATTTTTAAAAATTGGCTATAAATATGCACAAAAATTATTTCTATTAAATATATAAATTAAATAAAATTACATTTAAATTAATTAAGTGTAAAAACTTTTTGAACAAAATGTATTGCAATTAGGGCAAAAAGTATTATAATAAAAATGTAATTTTAAAAGGAGGAAATAGACATGATAAAAAGCAAAAAACTGCAAAAGTTCATTGGCATTTTTGTCGCTGTCGCGGTGCTGGCGTCTATGACCGTAGCTTCATTGACCTTAGGCTCAGCGTCTTCGGAAGAAGTATGGTCGCTTGTAGACGATGCGACGACCAATGAAACTGTTAGCTGGCACGACTTTGCCACTGCGGGAGGCCTTAGAGGCAGTTATAAAGAGTTAAGCAATTTAACAGAGTTTACTGCCAGCTTTACCAGCGATGAAATAACCTTTACTAATTTTAAGAACGGTAGCAGCGCTATGTTCGGTTGGGCAGGCAAAACTTTCTTCACAGTAGAAGAAGGCTATACTCTGAACTTAAATCTTAGGTATGATACTCCTAACAATGTAGCATGGTCATGGAAAGTTGAGCTGCACGATAAAAATGGCGATGCTTCTATTAATAATGCTTATATAGATATAAGTGAAGCTATAGCTGAGTCTGCAGGAATACCTTATAGCCAGTGGGGTTTAAGCACAACAGGCAAAGATGTAGTAGCCTCTGTTGACCTTGCCGAAGCAATAGGCGTAGGAACTCAGGTAGACTATATAAGAATTTATCTTGCTTTTGCCTCTCAGAGCAATGAGACGACTTTCACAGTAAAAGACTTTACTGTAACAAAGCCGAATGATACTCCGAGTTCTAGCGGAAGTGAAACTCAGCCATCAGGCGATGTAGTCTATACTGCTCCTATAAGCGATGCTTCTAAGTGGTTAACCAGCCCATGGCCTGGAGTTCCGGCGACGGATGAGACAAGCGTTATGGAATATAAAGTTTCTGACGGTTCTATAAGCTTTAATATGAAAGATTCATATAAAGGTCCATTCTATCCGTATGCTAAAATTGTAAGCGATACACCGCTTGTAGAAAATCTGACCACAGATCATTATATAAACTATGACTTTAATTTGGTAAAGGGCACTTCAGATACCACATATGTTGCAGTTGCACTGTTGTTTGGCGATGGCGGTTCAACTAGTGTTAATATAAGCCAGATGTTTGGCGATGCATGGAACGGAAGTGCTGCCAACGGCGTAGTGTACGGCGAGTACGGTAATGTTTCTATAAATATAGCTGAAGCGGTACAGACATGCAGCGCCGCAAATTATGATGCGATTTTCGGAGCAAATCCGACTCTTAAACTGACAGGTATACAGTTTACACTTACTACCGGAACAAAGAGCATAGATTCTGTTCTTACAATAAATGATGTCAACATCACAGACGGTCAGCCGAAAGCAGAGCCCGAGACACTGTATGCTGCTGGTATGGATAGCCTCACAGATTGGTTGACATATGATACAGCAAACACATCAAATGCGTATCTTGCCCCGATAGGCGACGGCACAGATCCGAATTATACAGGTCATATGAAGGGCGAAGTTTTAGATGATGGCATAAAGTTCACATTCACAGACACATTCTATGGAGCAAAAGAAGCAACGAATGCTTATGGCTCATTTGTACGTCAGTTCAAGGCGGTTCCTGGCCTGTGCACAGTTGATAACAACAGTTATATGAATCTGCACTTCAAGTTGGAGTCAGACAGCAGTTTGTACGGCGCACAATTATATGTACGAGTAGGCGCGAGCGGCGACCAGGATGCAACTCCTGTATTGGCAGAACTTTTAGATCTTGATACGATAACAGTTTCTGGCGTAGGTGCCGACGGTTCCACTCCAGTATCTTATGATACATTGCCAGCTGGCGAGTACACGATATCTATAAGCTTTGCGGATATGCTTAAAAAATATCCTGACCAGCTTGCACTTCTTGAAGAGGGCGCACCGTTTATATATCATCAGCTGTTTGTAAGAGCAGACGATGACTGTGCAGCAGGCGACGAGGTTGCACTTACAGTTTATGATGTAAGCGTTACAACCGTTCCGACCTATGAGAATGCGTACGATGATTTAAAAGACGACACATCATCATCGGAAGCACCGAGCTCTTCTGAAACACCATCATCATCAGAGACTCCGTCATCTTCAGAGACACCGAGTTCTTCAGAGACAACATCTTCTTCTACACCTTCAGAGCCTTCAGATACTACAGGTGAGATTAGATGGGAAGCTCCTCTGACAGACGCCTCTAAGTGGATTGCTACACCATGGCCGGGATATGCTCTTGATTCGGCAGATTCTGCTGCATATATAACCTATGAGATAGGCGAAGATGGTTCGTTAAAATTAGGATTCCCAGATGGCGCAACAATTGCATATCCGTATGCAAAAATACAGGATATTAATGGACTGTTAGAGCTTACAGAAGATGATGTATTAAATATTGATGTAAGCTGGCATCAGGGTAATGGCGAGACCGAGGGAGCTATTGCTGAGAATCAGAACATGAAAGTTGAACTTCTGTTTGGTGAATTGACAGGAACTAATGGTGTAAATGCTCAATACGCAGTACAGATAGGCAAAGCAATAACTGATGCTGCAACAGATAGCGGTTCAATCCTTAACGGAGATTATAAAGCGTCGATAAATATAAAAGATGCTGTACAGAAGTGTGCAACAGCTGATGTTTACAACGCTATATTCGGAGAAGGTGGAGATTCCACACTTAAGGGTATCAGATTTACAATAAACAGTAATGGTACTCCGATAGACACAACAGCTTATGCGGTTATCAGAGAGCTCAACATTACAGATGGCGAGCCGAGTTCAGAGCCGCCGGCATCGTCTTCAGAGACGCCAAGTTCTTCTGAGACAACATCCCCTTCTTCATCTGAGACATCGACATCAAGCAGTGCTTCAACGACGACAAGTACAACGACAAGCGCGGCATCTACAACAAGCAATGGTTCATCTGTTGCGCAGGTAGATACAGGCGAAGCTTTTGTGCCGATAATAGCGGTTACTGCTCTGGCTGTAGTGTCAGCTTCAGCTGTAGTAATCAGCAAAAAAAGGAGTAAATAATAAATAAACTTACTTCCAATATATAAACGCTTAAAAAGAGCGCAGCATTTGCTGCGCTCTTTTATTTTGCTGACCAAAAGCAAGCCAAATCTAAGATAAATAAATGCGTTAGTTAGTTAAAGTTGGCCTTGTATTAATCTTTGAAAACCGTGTCTGAATTTTAAATATGTGTGCTGCATAAACTTAGAAAGAGATTTATAGTAAGTAGAATATTAACTAAATATTTCTGCATTATCTTATTGACATATGAATAAGTTTGTGATACAAGAAGCATATAGGTATTTTTAGGAAAATATACCATAAATTAAAGTGTATTAAAGGAAGGGTGACGGACAATGCAAAAGCTAAAAATAGGAATAGTTGGTGCTGGGAATATTGCATGTTCGGCGCATTTGCCGGCTTATCAGGAGTGCGAAAATGCATATCCTGCGGCAATAGCCGACATTGATTACGAGCGTGCAAAAAGCGCGGCGGAAAAATTTAATATTCCGCGAGCTTATTCATCGGTTGAAGAGATGCTGGCGGACGCCAATATTGACGCTGTAGACATTTGCACATGGAATAATGCACATGCGCCGGTGTGTATAGCGGCGGCCGAGGCAGGAAAGCATGTGCTGTGTGAAAAACCCATGGCCATGAGTCTTGCGGACGCACTGGCGATGGAAAAGGCAGTAAAAGCGTCTGGAGTAACTTTTATGTTGGCTGTCCCCGGCAGGTTTGGCTATGAGAATATGTATCTCCGCGAGATGTATGAGCGCGGCGAGTTCGGCGATATATATTATGCTAAAACATCCACAGTACGCCGCAGGGGAACTCCCACCGGCTGGTTTACTGACAAAAAAACTTCCGGCGGCGGACCTGTAATTGACATAGGCGTACATGGCATAGACGCAGCGTGGTACATAATGGGATGCCCGAAGCCGGTAAGCGTCAGCGCCGGCGTATTTTTCAAAATTGGCGACTATCAGACCAAGGGCGTCGGCAGATGGCAGGGCACACCATGCCCGGATAATAAATTTGACTGCGAGGATTCGGGTGCGGGCATTATACGCTTTGAAAACGGCGCGGTGCTGTTTTTTGAGGCAAGCTGGGCGATAAACGGGCCGGAGCATACCGACGTACTGCTGTGCGGCAGCAAAGCGGGCGCGTCTATGAGTCCCCTTACAATTTACGGCGAACGCAACGAATATCTCAGCACCGACCAGATAACCGTTTGCCCTAAAAATGACAAGTTTAAGCTCGAAATTACTCATTTTGCCGACTGCGTGCTTAATAACAAAACTCCAAAATATTCGCTCTCACAAGCGGTTATGATGCAGAAAATGCTGCAGGGAGTATATGATTCATCCGATTTGGGAAAAGAGATTATTATAAACGAATAATTTTATCTTAGAAAGGGACTGCAATTATGAAAAGCTGTATTAGCACCTATAGTTTCTATCGCCTTTACGGCGAAAATTTCACGCTGTTTGACGCAATAGAGCAGACAAAAAAGCTCGGCTGCGACGGCGTTGAGTTTGTACTAAACGATAATCCACCAGCCGGATATACAGTACGCGATTATGCTCTTGCTCTCACTGAGCGGGCGCACTCACTCGGCCTTGAAGTGCCGATATACACAACCGATGCAAACTTTTTCACTCCAGACCCGGCATCTGAGGTGGAGAGGCTGAAAAAGCATATTGACGCCGCCGCAGAATGTGGAATAAAGCTTTTGAGGCACGACGTCGCGTGGACGTATTATGAAGGCTATAACGGAGTTAAAACTTATAAAGCGGTTATTGATTACGTTGCGCCGTATATATCCGAAGTGGCAGACTATGCAAAGAGCGTCGGCGTCAAAACCTGCTCAGAAAATCACGGCCGGCTTATGCAGGACAGCGGCCGCATGCTTGAGCTGTTTTATAAGGTCAATAATCCCAATTACGGGCTGCTGTGCGACATGGCCAACTTCGGCGGCGTAGACGAGGACTCTTCTGTCGCAGTTTCTGCATTGCTTGATTTAATTGTACATGTGCACGCTAAGGACGTATTTGTGAGGTCTGGCATGTCATATGACCCAGGTGAGGGATTTTTCCGCTCACGCGGCGGCAATTTCCGTCGCTCAACCATATTCGGACATGGCGATATTCCTACTTTCCAGATACTTTCAGCCATAAAGGCGTCGGGCTATGACGGTTATGTTTCGCTGGAATTTGAGGGTATGGAGGACGTCATGCAGGCCGTCTCCATTGGCACACGCAATATACAGCGCATGATAAAGGATTTGGATGCAAAATGATGGTAAATCAGATACGAGGCGGAAAGGTGCTTAACGGCGAAACAGGATGCTTTGAGCGCATTGATATCGAACTTGAAAACGGCAGAATAAAGGAAATGGGACTTCTGTCCGCGCAAAGCAATGCTTTTGACGCCGATGGATTATATGTAATCCCCGGCTTTATAGATACGCATATTCATGGCAGTATGGGCGGCGAGTTTGCATCAGAGTCAGAGTCGTTTGACAAAGTGCGAAAATGGTTTGCCTCTAAGGGAATAACGGCATTTGCCCCCACCATACGCTGCCTTGAGCCGGAAGACATTATAAAGGCTGAGAAAAACATAGTCCGTGAGAGTAAAAAGAAAGTAAGCGGCGCAAAAATATACGGTATTCATATTGAAGGACCGTATGTGTCTCAGGAATACCGCGGAGTTATGAATCCGCCTAAAATTGAGGCGTCGGCAGAAATGTTTGAAAGATTTTACGGTGCATCAGACGGCCTTCTGAAAATAATGACGCTTGCACCCGAACGCGAGAATGCCGCCAAAATAGTTGAGCGCGCGGTAAAGCTTGGAGTAAATATATCGCTGGGACACACCGGCGCAACATATGAGCAGTCGATGTCGGCAATAGAAGCCGGCGCCTCGCGTGCGACGCATGTGTTTGACGCTATGCGTCCGTTTCATCACAGGGAAGTCGGCATACTCGGCGCGGTGCTGACCGACGAGCGTGTAAACTGCGAGATGATATGTGATTTTGTTCATCTTTCGCCGCAGACGGTGCAGTTGGTTTATAAGCTGAAAGGATGCGGGGGAATAACTCTCATAAGCGACGCCGGCTTTATGTCGGGACTGGGAGACGGAGAATATTTTGTAAGCGGCAATAAGCGCATTGTTAAAGACGGCGTATGCCGCAGCGAAGAGGGCAAAATCGCCGGAAGCTGCGTAAGCGTGCTTGAGGGAGCAAAAAATCTATTGTCGCTGGGAGTATCGCTGTCGGAGATTTCGGTAATGGCGTCGCTTAATCCGGCAAAAGCTTTGGGCGTGGAGATTTTTACCGGCGCTATAAAGCCTGGCTTTTGCGCCGATTTGATAGTGTGCGACGAGAAGCTAAATATCAAGGCGGTGTTTGTCGACGGCGAAAGATGCGCATAAAAACGCGGCTTTGTATCTGCTTTATTTATCCCTGTCAGCGCAAAAAGCGCAGATAGAAGCGCGGGAGTAAGTATTAGAAAAAGCATAGCAGATGATTTGTTAGATTAAAGCATATTTACTTGCGGCTACATTAAAAACCGAGTTAGGTCGGACAAAGCTTGTAATATATACAGCTTAAAAGCGCTGGCGAATAGGATGTCAGTACTAGATTGGCAAGGATAAATTTAGTACTCCTTAACACTAAAAATGCTCCATTAGGCGATTGTGCAGACCTATAGCTTAATCTATAACATATCGGCGCTTTTCCTGACGTCTACTGCTGAGCCTCCTCCAACGTGGCGGCCGGAAATGGATAGATTGGCTTTTGCGCCGGTGTTCGGCAATATGAAGCAGTCTAAATATATTTTTTATGGCAATGGCGTATATTATTACGTTTTAAAACGCGGGTTGTTGTACGATTTAGCGGCTTAAAAGCTTCAGAATTATAAAAATACATTGCGGTGATAGAGCATGAATTACAGAATAGGCGTTGACATAGGCGGCACCAGCGTAAAAATTGGCGTGGTTGATGACAATTTTAACATTTGCGAAAAGACGTCTATACCAACTTTAACCGAGCGCGGTTCAGAGCCAATAATATCCGACATAATTGGCGTATGCAAAGGGCTTGCGGAAAAATATCTTGTTGATGGAATAGGTATAGGCTCTGCTGGGGCAATAGACCCCGTAAATGGAATAATTTTGGGCGCGGGCAATCTGCCGTTTAAAAATGAGCCCATAGCGGCGCGAGTAAGCAAAGCGCTTGGCGGCATGCCGGTAAGTATCGACAATGACGCGAACTGCGCGCTGATAGGCGAGCATGCAGCGGGGGTATGCAGAGATTTTGACGATGTAATAATGCTGACAATAGGAACAGGTATCGGCGGAGCTATTATGATTGGCGGCAAAATTTACCGCGGCAATAACTTCCGCGCCGGCGAGCTGGGACATTTTACTATCGACATACATGGAGAAAAGTGCGAGTGCGGCCTTTACGGCTGCTATGAGCATTATGCTTCGGCTAAGGCGCTTATCAAAATGACGCTGCGCGCGGCGGTAGCAGAGCCTGACAGCATATTGGCCGATTACGCCCGAAACTGCATAGACGGTAAAACAGCATTTGCAGCAGCTGCCGCAGGCTGCCCTATAGCAAAGCAAGTTCTAAATGAATATGGCCGGATGCTTTCAGTTGGCATAAACAGCATTTTAAAAGTTTTTAGGCCAGATGTTATTGTACTTTCCGGTAGTATTGCACGTGAGGGCAAGACGCTGCTCGATTATATAAAGC
>JAUUSE010000043.1:0-15347 GCA_030842085.1 Bacillota bacterium
ATGTGCAGGAACTTCTCGGACACTCCGATGTCAGTACCACAATGAACATCTACGCCCACTCCACAAGGGAAGCAAAACGGACTTCTGCAAGGCTCTTGGATAAGGTTGTGGGCGAAGCATAAAAAATTTCCCTTGTTTCGGCTCATAAGGGCAAAAACAAGGGAAAATACATAAGGTTTTGATATTTGATAGGCGGTAAGCCTTGAAAAA
Source organism: Bacillota bacterium (assembly GCA_030842085.1). GTDB lineage: Bacteria > Bacillota > Clostridia > Oscillospirales > Acutalibacteraceae > Timburyella. The sequence goes on from JAUUSE010000043.1 coordinate 211, forward strand.
TCAAGGAATTTCGGAAGATTGAATTTTAAATCTAAATTTTACTTGCTTTTTAGCGGGTTAAGAGGCATAATTATTGTTGCATAAGATAAAATCTGCTTTTAAGACGATTTATGATTTTATAGACTTGTCGGGGTTGCTATTATATAATTATGTATTGGCAAAACGGACTTAGACTAATGCGTGTTTTTATGCATGCCATGTATATCTGCAAATAATGAATTTAATATATGTGTTTTGTTGGAGGAAAAAATGAAACTTGGAATCGTAGGACTGCCGAATGTAGGCAAATCGACATTGTTTAATGCAATAACCAACGCCGGTGCAGCGTCGGCAAACTACCCATTTTGCACCATTGAGCCGAATGTTGGAGTGGTAAACGTTCCCGACGAGCGTCTGCAGCGGCTTGCAGAAATGTATGATACTCAGAAAATAGTCCCTGCGTCTATAGAGTTTTTGGACATAGCCGGGCTGGTAAAGGGCGCATCTAACGGCGAGGGGCTTGGCAATAAGTTTTTGTCGCATATAAGGGAGGTCGACGCCATAGTTCATGTTGTGCGCTGCTTTGAAAACAGCGACATAGTGCATGTGGACGGCAGTATAGACCCGGCAAGGGATATAGAAACAATAAATATTGAGCTTATATTGTCGGACATAGATATGGCGCAGCGTCGGCTGGACAGGTCGTCGAAAGCTATGAAGGGCGATAAGTCGCTGGCGCATGAGGTCGATTTTATAACGCGCCTGATATCGCATCTTGAGAGCGGCAAACCGGCGCGCAGCATAGAGCGCGACGAGGATGAAGAAGAAATACTGAAATCTATGTTTCTGCTCACGTCAAAGCCGGTAATTTACGCCTGCAACATGAGCGAAGATGACTTTATAAACGGTCTTGACAATAATGAAAGATATAAGGCGGTGCTGTCCATCGCCGATGCCGAGGGCGCGGGCGTTTTGCCTATTTGCGCTGAGCTTGAAGCGGAAATGTCGTCTATGTCGGAAGAGGAAAAAAAGGTGTTTTTGTCTGACTTAGGGCTAAAATCATCGGGGCTGGAGCGACTTATTAAGGAGTGCTATTCGCTGCTGGGCCTTATATCTTTCCTTACGGCAGGAAAGCCGGAGGTAAGGGCATGGACTATTAAAAAGGGAACAAAGGCGCCTCAAGCGGCCGGTAAAATACACTCTGATATAGAGCGCGGCTTTATTCGCGCCGAGGTAATCGAATATGATGCGCTTATTCAGTGCGGCTCTATGACGGCTGCTAAAGAAAAAGGGCTTGTGCGCTCAGAGGGTAAGGAATATATAGTTAAAGACGGCGATGTTATCCTTTTCAGATTTAACGTATAAATTTTTTAGGCAAAGGCATATTCTTAAGATTTGTGAGCATATCATGCTTTAAATAAAAAATGCATATATAAAAAGCACGGGCAAAACGCCCGTGCTTTTTATATAACAGAGCCGATATGACCTAAACTTAGCGGCAGCAGCCTAAACAAATCAGGTCGGCAGATTTATCAAAACAGAAAAGCCATGTTTCGTATAAATCTGCCTATGGTGAATTGCGTGCTTCGAATTATTATATCATTAGTGCACCGCTAATGGAAAGTCAAGCTGCGGCAAAAGCTTAGCGTGTGCATGTCCGGCGCTGTTGTGCCATAACCTTGGCAAAGCTTTTGCATATCAAAATAATTTAATGCAGTGCAGCTAATAAAAAGTATTAATAGTATAGGGCTGTCATTTTATAAAATGCATCAGCAATGGGAATATTTGAGCAGAAGAGCACAAAAGCCGCGCGGCGCCCGGCACTGTTTAATTAGATAAACGCCGCTGCGCAGAAATTTAATTATAAGTATCTCATATATTTTTGCTCTAAATCGAGCAGATATTTTTTAACGTCCAATCCGCCGGCATACCCTACTAATTTGCCGTTTGCACCTATCACGCGGTGGCATGGGACTATGACGGCAACAGGGTTGTGATTGTTGGCATTGCCCACTGCGCGGCAGGCTTTTGGACTGCCTATGCTTTTGGCTATTTCGCTATAGCTGCGCGTCTCGCCATATGGAATTTGCTGAAGCGCGTACCAGACTTTTTTTTGAAATTCGGTGCCGTGCAGGCTGACAGGGACGCTGAATTTTTTTAACCTGCCGTCAAAATATGCTTTAAGCTCGCTTTCACATTCTTTAAGCAGCAAAGTGGGCTCGCATTCTTTTGGCGGATTATCAATAGAATTATAATCGCGAAGCATCTCAAGCCTTGTTATGCCTACTCCATCTTCTTCAGCTATATATGTGCCGATTACAGTTTTAATATACATTTTATTCAGCATAGTAATTACCTCAGCATAAACTTTTTATATTTATTATATAAGTATAGTTTGATATGTCAACGCCTGTCTGATATACTAAGAAAGATTAAAGTGATTTTTATGTGCGAAAGCTGGGATTTAAAGATGAGTAAAACAATAAGCGTGCTGGGCGACAGCATATCGCACGGCGCCAATGCACCGGATATTCCAAACCAAAGCTACATAGGCATTATAAAGCACCGCATTGCTGAAAAAACGGGTGTTTACAATTACGGCTTTACCTCTCTGCAATATATGATGCTTAACGACAGCGGTCAGTATTGGGAAGTACACAGCCTTAACAGCTCCGGCTTTACGGCCTTTAAAGACGGCAGATGCATAAACGCCTATAAACTTATGGCTTATGAGAAAGACTCATATGTAGATGTAAGCGTGAAAGACAGGTTTAATGAGGCTTACATATATTATCAGAACGATAAAAATTTCGGCAGCTTTGAGGTGTATGCCGGAGACATATTTATTACGAGCATAGACGCAAGCGGCGATAAATACGGCATGAAAATTTACGGCCCCATAGATATATCGATGTTTGACAAGGCCAACATAAGAATAAAGGTAATATCTGAAAACAAGCCGGTGCTGCTGAGCGGCATGGCATATTATAACGACAAATCAAAGCCGGTGCTGAATAATTACGGGCTCAGCGGGCTATGTCTCGGCGAGCTCAGCGACGATGTAATAGACACTATATGCAATGCCGATATAGTTCTTTTTTCAATAGGTCATAACGACAGCTATTTCGGCGATGAAAAGGTCTTTACTGAAAAAATAAACACGGCGATAGAAAGCATAAAAAAATATAATGCTGAGGTATATGTAAACGACTTCTGCTGGTTTTCCAATCCCAATAAAAACCATTTTAAATTAGAGCTTAAGCGGCTTGCAAAGGCAGTAGATGCAGTTTATACAGACTATGCCGCCGAACTGCCGGGATTTTTAGAGCACGGGTTAAGCGATTGGGCGCATCCAACGCCGGAAGGACACAGAATGATAGCGGATTTGCTGCTGACTAAAACAAACCTGCTCAAAAAAATCTGATGAAGCCGGCGGTCAGCAGATTTTTGCGATATCTATTATGGCTTTATGCCTATTAAAAACACTAATACCGTCTCTGTCAGCCTTTTAAATGGTGCAGCAGAGACGGTATTTTTATATTCCTATTAAGCTGTTAAGCAGATTATTGCTATGCAAAATTTTGGTGAAAACATATGCTTTTATAAATTGGCTTACAGTGCCAATTAGATATTACTATATCTAATTGCCGAAAAATTTGTCAGCTATTTTGACGCTTTCCAGCGCATCTTTTGCATAAAAGTCCGCACCGACAAGCTTCGCATATTCCTCATTAAGCACAGCGCCGCCCACCATTACCTTGCAGTTGGCTCCAGCCTTGCGCAAAGCGGTTATAGTATCCGCCATGCTTTTGACCGTCGTCGTCATTAACGCCGATAGGCCGACAAGCTTTACATTTTTCTCCAGCACTGTGTCAACTACCGTTTGCGGCGGAACATCCTTGCCCAAATCAATTACATTATATCCGTAATTGGAAAGCATCATTTTTACTATGTTTTTGCCTATATCATGAATGTCGCCGTATACCGTGGCAATGACTATTGTGCCTTTATTCTGCTGCTCAGACGAATTTGACGCCGCTTTAAGCACATCAAACGCGTTTTTGACGGTCTGCGCCGACATAAGCAGCTGCGGCAGGAATATCTCGCCCTTTTCAAATTTTTTGCCCACTATATCCAACGCCGGAATAAAGCTCGAATTTATAATCTCAATAGGAGTGCTGCTTTCCAGCGCTTTGCGTGCGGCATCTGCAGCAAAGGCGCGGTCGCCGTCGACTATAATATCATACAGCGTCTTGCCTGATGAAGAGGAACTGACTTTTTTTTCGGCATCGGCGGCAGCTTCGCCGGAAAAGGCTCCCACATACTCCACTGCATTTTTATCCTGATTATTTATCACCTTAAATGTTCGTACAGTGTTCATAACAACGTCCGACAGCGGATTTATAATAGGCGCATCGAGCCCGGCACCGAAAGCCGCCGCTAAAAATACGCTGTTAAGCTGTTCGCGCTGCGGCAGCCCGAATGATACATTGCTTACTCCCAGTACCGTCTTGAGATTAAGGCGCTGCTTTACAAGCTTTATTGCATCAATAGTCGCCATTACGTCCTGCTGCTGCGCCGATGCGGTTAGAGTAAGACAGTCTATAAGCACGTCCTGCTCGGGTATGCCGTATTTTTTAGCCGTGTTGAGTATTTTTTCAGCTATCCTATATCTTTCCTCCGCCGTATGCGGTATTCCGTTTTCGTCCAGCGCGAGGCCCAACACCGCCGCGCCGTACTTTTTTGCAATAGGAAAGATTTTCTCCATAGATTCATGCTTGCCGTTTACCGAGTTTATAAGCGGCTTTCCACGGCAAATGCGCACACCTGCCTCGATTGCGGCGGGGTCTGAGCTGTCAATCTGCAGCGGCAAATCGACTATAGCCTGCAGCGCGAGTACGGTTTTTGCCATCATTTCCGGCTCATCTATGTCGGGAAGGGAAATGTTTACATCTAACACGTCGGCGCCGCGGTCGCGCTGCGATATGGCTTCGCCGGTGATGTAATCCATATCGCATTCCTTAATGGCCTGCTTAAGCCGCTTCTTGCCGGTCGGATTTATGCGCTCGCCTATAACGGTGACGCGCCCGTCGAGTATAACGTTTTTTGTGCCTGATGTAAGCGCCGTTATACGCTTTGGAGATGTCGGCACAGGCTTTCTGCCGCTCAGCGCAGCTTTCATTTCAGCAATATATTTCGGAGTAGTGCCGCAGCAGCCGCCGAAAATGCATACTCCCATGTCGGCCATTTTGACTATATCTGCCGTATAGTCCTCCGGCGATATGTCGTACACCGTCTCTCCACCGGAAATTTTGGGAAGTCCGGCGTTAGCCTGAACGATTACCGGCAGGGGAGAGTATTCGGTTATCTGCTTAACAATCGGCAGCAGCTCGGCAGGACCCAGCGAGCAGTTTACGCCGAACGCATCTACACCCAGCCCGGACAATGAAAGCACCGCCGCAAGCGGGTCAGCGCCGACAAATGTGCGGCCATCGGCCTGAAACGACATGGTACATATCACCGGCAGAGTGCTGTTCTCTTTAACGGCGAGTATGGCTGCCTTTGCCTCGTATATATCGGACAAAGTCTCAATTATAAATAAATCTGCGCCGCTCTCCACTCCGGCAAGCACCTGCTGCTTAAAGCAGTCATACGCCTCGTCGAAAGACAGCGGGCCCATCGGCTGCATAAGCTGGCCCAGCGGACCGATATCCTGAGCTATAACTTTGGCGCCGGCACGCCTTGCGATATCTATTCCCGCCCTTATAACTTCCGCAGCGGTAAAGCCGGTGCCGTTTAACGAGTGCGGATTGCAGCCGAAAGTGTTGGTGGTGATAATATCCGCACTGGCTTCAATATAGGCGCGGTGCACCGCCTCTACCTTTTCAGGCGCTTTTATATTCAATAAATCCGGCAGCTCGCCGGGCTTTAAGCCGGATTTTTGCAGCATTGTTCCCATAGAGCCGTCAAAAAATACAAACCGCTTTCCAAATTCCTTAATAACTTCCATATTCGCACCTTTCGTTTCGCGTAAAGTAATTTATGCTTTAAACTTTCTTGAAGATATGCTTAAAATACAGCCTTTCTGCACTAAAAACAGCAAAAGATTAATTGGCTTAATCATTTTGAAAAGAAGACCTGAACTCGCAGTCAACCGCTTCACATGACGCGCATTTGTCTTTGCCGGACATTCCGGCTTCAGCAGCGCATCCGGCTTTGCCGCCGGCTATATAGTCCGCCGGCTTTATGCCAATAATTGCCGTAACAGATTTGCGCGGTATCATAATATCTGAGCGTGTAAGCGTAAGCCCTATGCGTTTGCCGGCGCTCAGAGCAGACAATATGCCGCTTTGCAGACCGAGCGGCAAATCTCCATACCCAGGAGAAAAACGGCTTGTGGTAACACAGCCGTTTTCGCTCTGCTCATCTGCTATTTTTGCACTTATTTCATCGCACAAAGCTTCAATACAGACGGATGCGCATGTGTCGAGTATAACGGCCTTTGCTATATCCTCCTGCTCAAAGCGGCGTATCAGATTGTCAATATTTATGCCTATCGTCGCCGCCATAACGGCGCAGCGGGAGCACCCGTCAAGATGCCGCGCTATATTCTTGCCGGTTAATACGATGTTTGTGCCTTCAACTGTTATTCCACCGTCAGAGCGAGATATGTCGAAATAGCTGTAAACAAAAAGCGATTTTGCAGCGCCGTCGCATATACTTATGCACTCATCTATTACCGCATCGGTAGCCGAGTCGGCGTCGTGCCCACGGTATCTGAGATAGCGCAGGACCTCTTTTTTATCTATAAACATCCAGCGCCTCCATAGCAGCTTTAGCAAAGTCAAATTTGTTCATGGCATATACGTGCATGCCGCCGCTGCCGTTGTCCATAAGGTCCGTCATCTGCGACACAGCATAATCTATACCGGCTTTGCGCAGCCCCTGCGGGTCGTCGGCATATTTATTGAGCAGCTTTATTATTTTCGACGGTAATGATACGGCGCAGGTAAATATCATTCTTTCTACCTGAGCGCGTGACATCATCGGCATAATGCCGGGTATAATCTGCGATTTTATTCCTCGTGCCGCAGCCTTTTCACGAAATTCGTAATACACCCTGTTGTCAAAGAAAAGCTGTGTTATAAAAAATGAAGCGCCGGCCTGCTCTTTCTCATATAAATATTCAATATTGTCGTCCATGCTTTCGCAGTTTATATGTCCCTCCGGATATGCAGCGGCGCCTATGCAGAAATAATTGCGGTCAAGGTCTGAAATAAGCTCCTTGGCATATCTGTAATCGCCGTCTGCCGGCCTGTCTTCTGGAATATCGCCGCGAAGCGCGAGTATATTCTCAATACCGTTTTCTTTAAGCGATGCGGATATAGTTTCTACATCTGAACGCCGGCTGCCTATACAAGTGAGGTGAGCAAGCGACTCGATGCCGCTTTCCTTTATCATTGAGGCAAGCTGGACCGTCTTGCCGCGCGGCCCCTTACCGCCGGCACCGTATGTAACGCTTATAAAGTCAGGCTTAAGCGACGCCAGCTGCGATATAAAATTGCCTATTGCTTCAAATTCCATATCCTGCTTTGGCGGAAATATTTCAAAGGAAACATGCGCTTTTTTTCTATTAATAATTTCATCTATTCTCATATTATTCACCATACTTATTGTATTAAAAAATACATATTTAATGATATTAATGCTATAAAATAATTATATTATTGTCCGGGCCGGTATGTCAAGAAAGATAATTGATGGTTAAAGCCAAAATAATTTATTATCCGACAAAAGTTGTTATATTTCAAAAATATGTTATGATTATTACTATAATTAATTGGGAGTGAGCTTATGAAACTATTTGTAGTAAGACACGGCCAGACGTCTTATAATGTAGAAAATAAGGTGTGCGGCTCTACTGACGCAGATTTAAACGAAACGGGAATAATGCAGGCAAAGGCAGCCGCGCAAAAGCTCAGCGGCATACATATTGATACGGTCTATGCATCACCCCTGCGGCGCGCGCTTAAGACGGCGGAAATTATTGCGGCTAAGGTAAGTATTAATAAAGAAGATATAATAATCGACAAGCGGCTGTCAGAGCAGGACTATGGCATTTATGAGGGAGTAGATGCCGGTTGCGAGGAGTTTCAGCGATTAAGAGTAAACTTCGGATGCAAAATGCCCGGTGGTGAATCGCCCATGCAGACGGCAGTGCGCGCATATAAATTTTTAGACGAAATTTGCGCCGCCGACAGCAGCAAAAATGTTTTGATAGTCACGCATGGAAGCCTCAGCCGGGCTATAAACTCATATTTTTACAACATGGACAACGATGAATATTTTAGATTTATGCCGGATAATTGCGGCATACTGGAATATACTGTTTAATAGCTTTATTAGGGATTTTTACCTGCTTTAAATACACAAAAGATCACGCCTTTATCGTGCGGTGTATATATCATGAAGCACATGATGAGTACATCAGTAAATATAAAATTATTAATAATGCCTTTATTCTAATCGCTAAGAAAGCTGCGACTCTCACAATAAAGCTTTTGCCGGCGCCGATGCAGCTGGAAAGCTTCGGCTTAGCGATAATAACAAAAAAGTGCCAGACTTTTTGGTCTGGCACTATATATTATCAGGCTATTATTTAGAATAGAACTCAACGATAAGAGTTGCATTTATAGGCACATCAATCTGCTCACGAGTAGCACGTGCAACAACGGTACCCTTAAAAGAATCCTTGCCGCCCTCAAGCCACTCAGGAACTATTCTGCTCTCAGTATAAGAGAATATATCTTCAAAATGCTTTGAAGAACGTGAAGCCTCTTTAATTTCAACTACGTCGCCGACTTTCACCTCATATGAAGGAATGTTGACTTTCTTGCCATTTACAAGCACATGACCGTGAAGCACTACCTGGCGTGCTTCGTTACGTGTGCGAGCAAAGCCAAGACGGAAAACTACATTATCTATACGGTTCTCCAAAAGGATAAGGAGGTTATCACCGGTTACGCCTTCCATCTTAACTGCTTTCTCATAATATGATTTAAACTGCTTTTCCATAACGCCATAAACGAACTTTGCTCTCTGCTTCTCTCTCAGCTGTACGCTGTATTCGCTCATCTTGCGGCGCTCCTTAACGATGCGCTTAGAGGGCTTCTTAGAAAGTCCGAGCAGTGCCGGCTCAAGTCCTAATGAGCGGCAACGCTTAAGTGCCGGCGTAATATTCCTTGCCATATAACTATCTCCTTTAAAATAATTATAGTTGTTAAGCCAAACAGGCATTTATTTCTGACATTTATGTAAAGGTATTAAAATAACCTAAACACAATAACCCAGTGTGACCAATTTATAATAGCAAAATTGCATCCCACTGTCAAGTAAAAAATATAATTAAAGCATTATTTTTATAAAATTAAAGCTCATTTTTGCTGTATTTAGCATTTTTAAAAATAAATCAGCTGTATTTTATCAAAAGATAAATTAAAAATTTTTTATAAAATTCTTTACATATACAAAATTATACATTATATATATTATGATTTATAATTTTAATTTTGTCAACACTAAAAATCAAGTTGTAATTATAGAATAAATATATTATAATAAGGAATGCCGATGGTGGGTATGTGATTTAACCGGCGGTTTTGAATATTAAATATGGTATCTGTTTTACGGGATGTACTGCTTTCGGGACCTGTGCGACGGTCTCCTGTGAACCATGTCAGGCGGGGAACCGAGCAGCATTAAGCAGTCTTGACTGTGCGCCGCAGTAATTCTGGAGGCGGTACATCCGATAAAACAGGTATCTGACGGTCATAACTTGGCCGTTATTTTTTTAACGCGGGGGTGGACGTGTGTATCAGGCGCTTTACAGGAAATACCGGCCAAAGCTTTTTTCAGACGTAGCCGGACAGGAGCATGTAACAAAGGTGCTCAGCCGTCAGGTGGAAGAGGGACGTATTTCACATGCGTATCTTTTTACCGGCTCACGCGGTACCGGCAAAACCACCTGCGCCAAAATACTCGCAAAGGCCATAAACTGCCTTAATCCGACAAATGGGCAGCCCTGCTGCGAATGCGAAATGTGCCGCCAGATTGAGAGTGAGCAGCAGACGGATGTGGTGGAAATAGATGCCGCCTCCAACAACAGCGTGGAAAATATACGCGATTTGCGCAGCAAGATAGTATATACTCCGGCGGCAGCTAAGTACAGGGTTTATATTATTGACGAGGTCCATATGCTTTCAACCGGCGCATTCAACGCGCTTCTTAAGACGCTGGAGGAACCGCCGGAGTATGTGGTATTTATTTTAGCTACAACGGAAATCCACAAGCTCCCGGCGACGATATTGTCGCGCTGCCAGCGGTTTGATTTTCGCCGGCTTTCACCGGAGGTCATAGCCGAGCGCGTTAAATATGTGTGCAGCAGTGAAAATTTGCAGATAACGGACGACGCGGCGATACTCATAGGCCGGCTGGCCGACGGCGCGCTGAGAGATGCGCTGTCGCTGCTGGATGTATGCGCTGCAAAAAGCGATAATATAGACGAGGCGTTGGTTATAGGTTCCGCCGGCATAGTCGGCAAAGAGCAGATGTATAAAATTGCCGAAAGCTTTATCGCGGGAGATACCAAAAAAGCGCTGGAAACCATAAATTTACTTTATCAAAGCTCGCACGACATGCAGCGGCTGTGTTCGGAGCTTATGTCTTACTATCGGGACTTGATGGTCGCGGCGTCGGTGAAAGACTGCGGCGGGCTGATTACGGCATCGTCGTCTGAGCTTGGCCAGATTGAACATCAGGCCAAAGCGGCGGGACTAAATAATATTATGCAGACAATGTCTGTGCTGAAAAACACGCTGGAATCTTTCAGGCGCTCGGGGGCGTCGCCCCTGACGCAGATGGAGATGGCGGTTGTAGACATCTGCAGCAAGGCTTCTTATGTGCGTGATGCGCAGCCGTATGCTGCGGCTGCAAGTGCGGCAAGGCAAGGAACAGGAGCAGCGGTATCAGCAAATAATGGTCAGGATGGCGGCGCCACAAATAAGGCGTCCGATACTGGACATGGCGAGCCGGGCGCAAAGGGACAGAATGCTTTGTCTGATACTGCAGTGAAAGACACAGTACAGAACGCAGAGGCGGACGACCGTCCGCCATGGATATCAGCAGATGAGGCGGCGGCATTTAATGCTCAGCCACAAAATAACAGTGCTGATTTAAATATATCTCACGCCGGTGCCGTCGCTGACGGCAGCGGTATAGGCAAAGGCGCTGATAATAAATCAGCAGTATATGGATACGGCGACATACCATTGCCCGACGATTCCGATGCGCCACCCGACACAACCGGCGCAGGCAGCGCCGACATGGGCGGTGCGGCCGCATATGATGAGCAAGCAGAAAATCCACCGCTTCCCGACGGGGTTGAGGTATGCACTAAATGGCCGGAGATTATGGACGCATTAGCTTCTAAAAACCGCGCGATGTATGCGGTGCTTATGGGCTCGAAAGCATATATAAAGGGTGATTTGCTGCTTATAGATGCGAAAAATTCCCTTTTTAGGGACATGATAAAAACTGAAACAAGGCATCGCAGCGATATACGGGCAGCGGCGGAAAAAGTGCTCGGTGTAAAATATCGGCTGGGTCCATTTAACGCAAACAACAGTGCAAATACGGCTGTTTCTGACCCGCTTGATAAGCTTAGCGGGCGACTTAAGCAGGCAGGCTTTGATGTAAAATAAATAATTTGGAGTGATAAAATATGAAGGCAAGGTTACCTAAGGGCATGGGCGGCGGAATGAACAACATGCTTCAGCGAGCGCAGAAGATGCAGGAAGATATGGCGAATAAGCAGGCGGAACTGGAGCAGCGTGAATATACTGCCAGCTCGGGCGGCGGAATGGTTGAGGCGGTAGTAGACGGCAAGCATATGATTAAATCGCTTAAAATCAATCCTGAGGCGGTCGACCCGGAGGATACGGAAATGCTTGAGGATCTTATTATTGCCGCTGTAAACGAAGCTGTAAGAGAAGCGGAGGCCGTATCAGAAGAAGAACTCGGCAAAATTACCGCCGGTCTTAATATACCTGGAATGCCAGGCATGTTTTAATTATTGCTGCAAATCGAATGTATGCATATCAATGATGTAAAGATTTGTTGCATTACATGTATTTTAACCTAATACGTTGTCTTTTACTGTATATAACTGTAAAAATCGACGTGAATGGTTTATAATATAAAGTTAAATATCTTTACTTAAATTTATGCATTTGACTGCTTTGAAATTTTAATTTTAATTAAAACCGAGATAACGACAAAATATTTTAGGAGCATATATTACAATAATAGCGGAGGAATTAAGATGGCATATACCGTTCCGGCCATGAGCAATTTAACAGATCAGTTTGCGCGTCTGCCGGGAATAGGACGAAAGACGGCGGCGCGGCTGGCATATTACATAATAAATCTGCCGGACGGCGAAGCGGAAAAGTTTGCATCGGCGATTTTAGAGGCGCGGCAAAAAATAAACTACTGCGAAATCTGCCAGAATATAACGGAAAACAGCAAGTGCACCATATGCTCCGATGACAAGCGCGATAAAAGCACGATATGTGTTGTTGAGGATTCTCAGGATGTAGCGGCGTTTGAGCGCACGCATGAATATGACGGGCTTTATCATGTGCTGCACGGCGTAATTTCTCCGCTCGACGGCGTAGGCCCTGAGCAGCTGAGGATAAAGGAGCTTATAGCCCGTCTTAATAATCCGGATGTAAAAGAAATAATAATGGCGACAAACCCCACCGTAGAGGGTGAAGCGACGGCGTCGTATATTTCACGGCTGATAAAGCCGTTTGGAATAAAAGTCACGCGGCTGGCTTACGGCATACCAGTTGGAGGCGACCTTGAGTATGCAGATGAAGTTACTCTTTCCCGCGCGCTTGAGGGAAGAAGTGAGATTATCTAAAATAAAGGAGAATTACTTTACTCCGCAAGGGGCAGTAAAGCTTTTAAAGCTTTCGCTTCGCGGAGTAGTTAAGCTTGTCGTTGAGGGCGGATCCTTTGTTGCCCAGAGCTATTTGGGACTGCCTAGGGAAATATCGCAGATTGTATCTCAGGCGCTGGGAATTACCAGCAGTTTTGTTTTAAACAGCAATTTTTCTTTTAAAAACGAGCGGCTGTTCAGCGTTAAATTTGCAAAATTTATCGCAGTAAAAATGATTTCAATGGCGGCCGGCGTTATCTTTATGACTGTGATAGGACGCACGCTGTTTAAAACCGATAATATGAGAAGTGATATACTTGCAAAAGCGGTGGTTATGGCGCTTACTGGTATAATAAGCATTTGCGGAAATACATTTTTTGTTTTTAAGGATAAAAGCGAATGACGCTTATGTTATTTTAATTGCTCATTAAAAATCGATAAAGAAAATAGCAAATAAGAGTCGTAGAAAAACGAGGACTTATTTATAGCTTGCACAAAATTTAAAATATACGAAGATGTGATATATGTTATTGACAATTTTGGCGGCGGTGATATAATAATTTTCCCGCGTGCAGAATTTAATAGGAGAGGATGAAGCGGTTGGACAGAGAAAGCATAAAAGTAATAGCGAAGAACAAGAAAGCATATCACGACTACTTCATTCAAGAGAGCATGGAAGCGGGAATAGAGCTCTGCGGCACAGAAGTTAAATCAATACGCGGCGGCGGTGTAAATTTAAAAGATTCGTGGTGCAGCGTAGTAAAGGGCGAACTGATAGTAAACGGCATGCACATAAGTCCCTATGAGCAGGGTAATATATTCAACAGGGACCCGTATCGTCCGCGACGGTTGCTTATGCATAAAAAGGAAATCTTGAAGCTTTTCGGCACATTAAAGCAGGAGGGGCTCTCGCTCATACCGCTGTCGATTTATTTTAAAGGCTCGCTCGTCAAGCTGGAGGTAGGCCTTTGCAAGGGCAAGAAGCTTTACGACAAGCGCGCCGTTATGGCGGAAAAATCTGCTAAGCGCGATATTGACAGGTCGCTTAAAGAGCGCAACCGATAAAGGAGGAATTATATGCTCTGTAAAACGGTTGACATAAATTTTGATTATAAGAGGCTTAACATCGACAACGGCGGCTATAAGCCGACGCTTTCGGTTATACTGCCGGACAATTGCGCAAGGCTGTATGGCGGCAGAAAATATCCGATGGTTGTAATATGTCCCGGCGGTGGGTATGAATTTACTTCCGACAGGGAAGCCGAGCCGGTATCCCTTAAGTTCGCCGCTGCCGGATTTAATACGGCTATACTTCGGTACAGCGTAGGCAAGGCCAAATTCCCGGCGGCGCTTTTTGAGCTGGCGTCGGCGGTGGCAATGCTGCGGGAGCATGCAGACGAGTGGAATATAGACAGCGATAAAATATTTATATGCGGATTTTCTGCCGGCGGACATTTGTGTGCGAGCTTCGGTACGCTGTGGAATAGAGATTTTGTGAAAGATGCTTTAGGCTATAGAATGGAGGAGCATAAGCCAAACGGCATGATTTTATGCTATCCGGTTATCACATCAGGCAAAAAGGCGGACTTATCGTCCATAAATGCGCTGCTTGGCGACATGGCGGATGATGAAAAGATGCTTAATCTTGTTTCTGCAGAAAAGCAGGTCAGCAGCGACACGCCGCCCGCCTTTATATGGCATACTTTTACAGACGACGACGTGCCGGTAGAAAATTCACTGCTAATGGCGGCAGCACTGAAAGACAAGGAAATACCATTTGAGCTTCATATATTTCCTCGCGGACCGCACGGCTTGTCAATTGCGAATAATATTACGGCCGGCGGGCGCGATAATTATATTATACCGGAGTGTCAGCGGTGGGTCGACATGGCAATACGCTGGATTGAAAATTTATAGCTTAACAGTCAAAAGCTTATAAGTAGTCTTTTAGAAAAATGCGGTTTATTTACGTAAAGCATAGCTTGATTATAAGGATATAAAGGGATATGGCAGCTGCTAATAAGCTGGAAAGTTAAGATTATTATATTAAAATAGAATGAAGATAAGTTTTTAAACTAAAGAAAGCAGAAGCTATTGCACTGCATATATGTTAAACTAATAAATATATAAGGGGGCGTAAAGGTTTCGACGGGGAGTT
>JAUUSE010000044.1:0-14693 GCA_030842085.1 Bacillota bacterium
TTTTTCCTCCCCAAATTAATAATTTTTTGTGCGATATACTGTCATATCATGGAAAATTATATATCTTTCCTTTTGTCACTTTTGAGTTTATTATGTCGAACTTTGTGAATGTATACTTGTTTTTTACTTCGTTTTTATCTCAATATTCATTAATGCCACCATAAATGTAAGCCGTCAATCAGCTGCTTACTACTTCCGGCATAACATCATATTTTGAGCGATTTAAAAAGAAATATGACATCGACTTTGATTTTCATGCGCACGTTTTACGGCATACCTTTGCGACGATTATGGCCGAACAGAAGACCCACATGGGCAAAATATCCATGATGCTCGGACATTCAGATGTAAAAACTACCCTCAGCATATACACACATATTTTAAACAGCCGGCTTATGGATGAGAGCGAGGAGGACAAGCTCGACGAAGCTTATCAGATGCTTGTGCAGCCTAATCATAAACAGCATGATGAGAAGCGCACTGTGCAAGACAGAGAGCAGGATAATAATCAGCAGCAGGTCATGCAGTTTTTGTCAAGTCTGACGCCGGAGGCTTTAGAGCAGTTAAGCGGTGTTTTATCGGCAATGAGTTCACTGATACAATCAAAGGCTTCGTAATTTTTTGTACAGTTATTTGACAGTTACGCCGTTAAAATCGACCGGTTTTAGTTAAGCTCAGATAAAAAGCCGCATGGAGGCAAATCAAAATATGAAGCAGAAAATGTATTTTAGCAAAACCTCTGAAAAGCGCAGTCTTAGCGGATTTTGGGCAAATCAAAAAAGCCGGCCACAGTAACGTGACCAGCTCCCCAAAGTGGTACACCATTAGGGACTCGAACCCTAGACACCCTGATTAAGAGTCAGGTGCTCTACCAACTGAGCTACACCAGCAACATAAGTATGCTCAATTCTTTTACCTAACTTTAGTTCTTGTGTCAAGACGTTTATAAGATTTTTATATGTTAAATATTAAGAATTCATAATAATGAAAATTAAGTTCATATTTAATGCCATACTCTAATAATACACATTTATTCATGGTCAATTTTTAATTCATTTCATATACTAAGACGAATTGAATAGACATACTAATTTTATACAAAATTTACTTGATTTTTGCTGTATTTGGTGTAGACTTAAATTATAAAATTATGATAAGATTGGGGAAACTGAAAATATGAAAAAAACTAAAATCGTCTGCACCATAGGGCCCTCTACCGATAACAAGGAAACCCTGCGGAATATGATTTTAGCAGGTATGGATGTTGCCCGTGTCAATTTTTCGCACTCAACACACGACCAGCAGCTTACCCGTATAAATATGCTTAAAGAAGTCCGGGATGAGCTTGGTCTTCCTATTGCCCTGCTTGCCGACACCAAAGGGCCCGAAATAAGGCTTGGGACATTTAAATCGAATAAAGTTGAGCTTAAAGTAAATCAGCAGTTTACTCTAACTACAAAAGAAATCATAGGCGATAATAACATTGTGTCAGTTTCATTTGAGGGGCTGCCGCAGGATGTATCACGTGGCGCACGTATTCTTATAGACGACGGTTTGATTGAGCTTGTAGTTGAAAGCTGCACTGACACTGACATCGTTTGCACAGTTGTAAACGGCGGTATAGTATCATCAAATAAAGGAGTAAATGTACCTGGAATTCATCTGTCTCTTCCTTTCATAAACAGCCATGACCGTGCGGATTTAAGGTTTATTGTAGAGAATAATTTCGATTGTATAGCCACATCTTTTACACGCACGGCCGAGGACATTCTTAAAGTGAGAGACGAGCTGGAGCGTCTTGGCGATACCGGAATACAGATAATTGCTAAAATTGAAAACGTCGATGGTGTTGCCAATATTGATGAAATATTAAGAGTGTCCGACGGAATAATGGTCGCCAGAGGTGATTTGGGCGTCGAAATACCTATCGAAGATATTCCAGTTATACAGAAAAAACTGATTAAAAAGGCATTTTTATCCGGAAAACTTGTCATTACCGCTACACAGATGCTAGAGTCAATGATAAATAATCCGCGCCCTACGCGCGCTGAGATAACCGACGTTGCCAACGCCATATATGACGGAACCAGCGGAATAATGCTTTCAGGCGAGACGGCGGCTGGAAAGTATCCGGTTGAAGCCGTTAAAACAATGGCTCAAATAGCAAAGCGCACAGAGAAAGACATAAACTATAAAGCAAGATTCCGTAATTATCCTCATGACGATTTATATAACGTTACTAATGCAATATCATACTCAGCATGTTCAGCTGCGCACGACTTGTCGGCCACCTGCATTATAACGGTAACCGAAACAGGCGCTACCGCACGCACAATTGCCAAAAACCGTCCGGCTTGTCAGACGGTAAGCTGCTCTACCAGCGACAGGGTGCTGCGCCAGCTTAATTTGGCATGGGGCACATATCCTCTTAAGTTAGATGAACAGGACAATACTGACGCGCTTTTCGCCCGTGCTGTCGAAGTAACTCAGGAGGCCGGAATAATTAAAGACGGCGACCTTGTAGTTATCACCGCCGGATCACCTGTCGGTGTGCCCGGCACCACTAATATGATGAAGGTTCATGTCGTCGGCGACCCAATTCAGTCGCAGCCGAGGAAGAAATAAA
Source organism: Bacillota bacterium (assembly GCA_030842085.1). Taxonomy (GTDB): domain Bacteria; phylum Bacillota; class Clostridia; order Oscillospirales; family Acutalibacteraceae; genus Timburyella. Next base: position 2,627 of record JAUUSE010000044.1, read on the forward strand.
TCAATTATTATGTGCATCAATTTCTCCTTTTTTAAATTGTGATTTAAGCGTTTATTAAAAAGCTGCTTTATTGTCCATTGCTAAAAACGCTTAATAAGTGATAATCTCAATCGGAATATTGGCAATAAGCGTCATAGTCTGATGTCACAAATAAGGATTACCGTATAATGACAGTTTGGTATGAGCTTTAGGCTATGCTTATTTAAAAGATGTGATTTTAAATGCTGCTCTAATTTTTATCAGTATTAAACAGATTCCACATAGTCAGCATACCTAATCAACCCGCGTTATTAGCTATAGGCTTGTGCTGTTGAGAAACTTTTATATAAGAGCCCCGTGTGTCAAATTTAAATTAATTCAAACAGGCAGTATACATTGAGTATACTGCCTGTTTTTCAGCTAATGCCTTTAGGCAGTTGAGCCGAAAACGAAACAAAGAGCCACCCGCTATGCGGGTGGTTTTGATTTTCTCTATTTTACTCTATAAATAATACAATCAGGCTTTAAGCCATATCTGCTTCTTTTACCATAAGCGGAGGACCGTTTAATTCAATAGTTCTGTCTGCAAATTCACTGCAAAAAGCATAATCGTGAGATATCACTATGCAATTGCCGCCGCTTATGCAGTCCCTTATACACTTTGCGGCAGATAAAGCATTCGCGTCGTCAATGCCGGAAAACGGCTCATCCAATATAAGCAGCAGATTTTCTCCGCTTTCTCTTTTATACTCATAATACGCCATTGCCCGCGCAAGAGATGCCCTCTGCTTCTCGCCGCCTGACAAGCTGGCCGCTCTCTCATTTGCAAGATGCCCTATATTAAAGCTGTCCAGCCACTTTTTTGCAAGGCTGCGACAGGATTTATCCAGCGGCAGCATCACATTGCGAACGACTGTCATAAATGGAAAAAGTCTGTGCTCCTGAAAGGCAGCGGATATAATCATTTTATCCGGCAGTGTTATATGACCGCTGTCCGGCTTTATAAGCCCCATAATCATGTTGACTATGCTGGTTTTACCTATGCCGGACGGCCCGTACAGTGCGGTTATTCCGCTGCCTATAGTTAAATTTAGGCTGTCGATTACAGTCCTGCCGTTAAAGCTGAGGGTCACTTCATTAAATATTATTTTCATGTGTACTCTCCTCTAACTGATAATTCTTAAGCAGATTTTTGAATGCTAATTTGAGCAGCTTTTCAATTATCATGCTCAATATTACAATGACCGCCGTCCACGCAAACAGCGAAGACGTCTGCAAATACAACTTTGATTCATATAGATTTGTGCCGATAGAATTTTTCGGCAGGCAGATTATTTCCGCCGCCACTCCCGACTTCCAGGCAAAGCCCAGCCCGCTTATGCATCCCGCCAAAAGGAACGGCAGCATGGATGGTATTACAATAGACGTAAGCTTTTTAAATCCGCCAAGGCCAAACACTTTCGCCATTTCCATCTGCTTTTTGTCTATGCCGGATATCCCCTCCTGCACGTTCTGCCATATTCCCGGCATTACCATCAGCATTGATATAAAGGCCGGCAGCATGGATGATTTAAGCCACATAAGCGCAAGTATTATAAACGACGCCACCGGAGTGGCATTTATAACTGCCATTGCCGGCTTTATAAGGCTGTATGCTATTTTGCTGTAAGATGTTAAAAAAGCAAGCAGCGTGCCTATTATTACAGCGGCGGCAAAGCCAGCCATTATGCGAATAATAGTGTTTCCTATGCTTATCCAGAACTCTGGCTCGGCACACAAGCGAAATAATTCCATCAAAACCTTTATCGGAGATACAAACAGGACTTCCTTTTTTATCAATGCCGCGGCGGCAAACCACACCGCCAGCCAGAAAATTGCCGCGCCGGCAGTGCGAAGTATTTTCCATTTATTTTTTATTATAGACGCCCGCATTTCTGTATCCCCACCACACTTTTATCAAGCATTTTTACTTCTTAATTAATTATAACAAGTATACTTATAAATCAAAAGCACTATCAAGCTATCGGTTTGCACATACCAAGGAGGGGTCAGCACCTGCTGACCCCTCTGGGGTACTCAAAATATTATCGCTAACCCGGCAGCTTCTAAACCACTCGTTCTTCTCTCTTTAAAGCTTACAGCCTGTCTTAGGCTTTACCATATTTCCAATTTTCTCTTACTACTGCTTTCCTCTGCTTTTTGCCTGCCCCCGCTTTTGCCGCTTTTCTCATGCTCAAAGCAGCAAAAACATAATTTCTCCCGGCACAGTAAACGCCAAGAGAAATTGTCATAAGACCGCACTTTGATATTTTACCTTTAAACCCGATGACTACTTTACATAGTAAATGCCGTCGTCCGGCAGTTTGCCGCCCACTGAAGCAGGATTATAGGAATACAGTACCTTGAAGAAATTGTCTGTATAATTTTTCATGTCCTCGCCCGATGCAAAGAAAATGTTGCAGTTGGGTATTGCCTTTTTTGCTACAGCGGCCTTAGGTATTATCTCGTATTTCTCGCATAGCTGCGCCGTTTCGTCCAAATACTCGGAGGTATAGTTTATCGACGCCTGATATTCCGTCAGAAAAGCATTAACGGCTTCTTTATTATTTTCTAAAAATTCGCTCCTAACAACTACGCAGCCCATGGTTAATATGCTGCCGTCCGACTCTTTCTCCGCAATCTTGTCCCATTCTTCCGTCATATTTAGTGCAATTTTGACATTCTCATTGCTGCTCAGCACAGTTGTAACATTGGGTTCCGGCAGCAGCGCTATCTGCGCCGTGCCCGCTGCAATATATGTTGCAAGCTCAGCATGCTCTGAAAGATATTCTATCTCCACATCTTTTTCAGGGTCTATACCGTTTTGCGACAGCACATAATTTAGCACATATTCCGGAGTAGAGCCCTTTCCGGTTGCATATATTTTTTTGCCTCTCAGGTCGGACACGCTCTTAATCGAGTTAGTGCTGTCAAGCATGTAAAGCACGCCCTTAGTATTAAGCGCCAGCATTTTTATATCGCCGTTCGTCTTGTTATAAAGCATCGCGGCATTGTTCGTCGGCACCGCAGCTATGTCGTATTCGCCGTTTATAAGCTTTGCCGTAACGTCGTCCGGCGCACCCGATACGGTAAAATTATAGTCGTTCGCTGTTTCGCCATTCTCATTTTGCTCCATTAGTCTTGCCATGCCTATACCGGTTGGGCCCTTAAGCGCCGCTATATTTATTTTTGTCTTTTCAGCCAAATCCGCACCCGACGATGAAAGGTTGTTTTCATTGCCGCCGCAGCCCGTAAAAAGCACCGCTATGCACACAGCAAGGAGCAGCGCCGCTATTTTGCTTATTGCCTTCATTTTTATTTGTTCCTCTCTTCTTTGCTCGTCTGTTTAAGATATGCGTTTATAAAGCCGTCTAAATCTCCGTCCATTACGGCGTTGACATTTCCCGTTTCAAAGCTTGTACGGTGGTCCTTTACCAGCGTATAAGGCATAAACACATAAGAGCGTATCTGCGAGCCCCATGCGATTTCCTTTTGCTCACCCTTTATGTCGCTAAGCTTGTCAAGATGCTCTCTCTCCTTTATCTGTATCAGCTTTGATTTAAGCATCTTCATTGCAACCTCGCGGTTCTGGCGCTGGCTGCGCTCGTTCTGGCAGGCTACAACAATTCCGGTAGGTATATGCGTTATGCGCACCGCGGAGTCTGTTTTATTTACGTGCTGGCCTCCGGCGCCGCCGGAGCGATAGGTATCTACCCTTAAATCCTCGTCTCTAATATCCAGCTCTATATCGTCGGCTATTTCCGGCATAACCTCAACCGCGGCAAAAGACGTGTGCCGCCGGCCGGATGCGTCAAACGGTGAGGTGCGCACCAGCCGATGCACGCCCATTTCGCTCTTGAGATATCCATAGGCATTTTCGCCCTCAATGAGTATTGTGGCGCTTTTTATGCCCGCCTCTTCGCCGTCAAGAAAATCGAGCACCTTTACCTTATAGCCATGCCGCTCGCCCCAGCGCATATACATCCTCATAAGCATCTGCGCCCAGTCCTGCGCCTCTGTTCCGCCGGCGCCGCCGTGCAGCGTCATGATTGCGTTATTGGCGTCATATTCGCCGGTGAGCAGGGTTGATAGGCTCTGCTGCTCTATATCCTTTATTATGCCGTCTATATTAGCGGTTATTTCATCAAGCAGCGATATATCTTCCTCTTCATCTGCCATATCTATTAAGTCTTTTGTATCATTGAACCGGCTCTTAAGCTTATCAAAGCCTTCATATATTCCCTTAAGCCGGCTTATCTCCTTAAGCGTTTTCTGCGATTCTTCGGCATCGTCCCAAAACCCTTGCTGAACCGTTTTTTCTTCAAGTATTTGTGCTTTACTACGGACGTTTTCCAAATCAAGCGCATCCTCTAATTCGTCCAGCTGCGGCTTATATTCCATAAGCCTTAACCGCTGCTGCTCATATTCTATCATCGTTTTACCTCTCAAATCTACTATTTTAGTATATTTTCTTTTAATTGCTGCGGCAAAATTTCTCTATAGTCTTAATATATCCGCCAACACAAGCCGCCTAATGATATGGCGCCGGCTTAGTTAATATTTAGTCAATATAAAAATCGCCGAAGTCTATTGTTGCATTTTCTATCCATCTAACGTGAGTGACCGTATTCTGCATCCGGCAAATATCTTTAATACGATTTAATATATGCTCTCTTACGGCTTATTGTCAAAGCAATCGCCTTATAGTAAAGCAGTCCGCCTCGCAGAAAACAAAGTCCGCATCACCGTTTCTATTTTACATTGCCGGCGGGCTGCAACATGCATATTTTAGCCGCTAATTCATCAGATATGTGGTGAAGTTAAAGCCTCTAAATCTGTTATTTAATGACTATGCAGGCCCAACCATTATTATCGGATTTTTTTACAATGCTAAAATTGTTTTCTTCAATATGCCGTTCTACTTCCTTGCTGCGCTCTGATATTATTCCCGACAGCAGCGCCACTCCGCCGTCCGACATATATCTTCGCAAATCCGGCAGCAGCCTTATTATTACGTCCGCTACTATATTGGCGGTTATAATATCAAACTTTCCCTCAACTGCGCCGGCGAGGTCACCTTGAAGATATGTAAGCGTCGGCTCGCTAAAGCCGTTTATCTCTCCGTTTTCTTTAGCCGTTTTTACGGCGGCGGCGTCTATGTCAACACCGCAGGCGCTGTCAGCTCCGAGCAGCAGTGCCGCTATTGACAGTATGCCACTGCCGCAGCCAATATCAAGTATTTTCTTGCCGGATGACACATATTCCTCCAGCACCTCAAGACACAGCCGCGTCGTCTCATGCGTGCCGGAGCCAAAGGCCGCGCCGGGATCTATTTTAAGCACTTTTCGGCTGTCAGAGCCCGTATACTTTTCCCATGTCGGGCAGACGGCCAGCCTATCGCCTACATCGAACGGCTTGAAATATTTCTTCCAGTTGTCCGCCCAGTCGCTGTCGTGAACCTCTGCCGTGCTTATGCTGTAATTTATTCCAGCATCAGTGAGCAAGGAGTGAAGATTTTCTATTTTTTCGCTCACATCCGCTTCCGGGCTCAAATATATATGTATTTTTGCTGAAGTTTTGTCCCTTTGCAGCAAGTCCTTTTCTATAAGGTCCGAGTGCGCGATTATTTTGCTCATTTCCTCAACGTCGGAATAATCCTCCGTATAAATCCCGCTGTCAGACACCATCTGGCAAATCGCCTCAGCCGTTTCAAGCGCAAATGTGTCCGTCTGAACACTGATTTCCTTAAAATCCATTACAATCCATCCTTAAGCTTGTTTTCCCGCAGTATATAAATTGCAGCAATTTAACGCATTTAGCAGATACGCAGTCTAATATTCCTTTAACAGAGTTATATTTTATGCGTTTTAGGTATATAAATCCGCGATATTTTCAATCTACACAAAAATGCCCGCTTAAACGGCGAGCATTTTTATAGTGTTTATTTAATCTACTTATTCTTGTTGAATATAGTCATTATATCTATGTAATCGTCATCGTCGGAGTTTTCACCCGGCTGCTGGTTGTCTGCTTCATATCCGGGTATGACATTGTTGCCGTCGCCCTTCTTTATGCTTGTTGCGCCAGTAGCTATTACCGTTACGCGGATTTCATCATTCATTGTATCATCCAGCGCAGCGCCCCATATAATATTTGCATCGGCATGCGCCGCCTGAGCAATTATATTGGATGCTTCCTCTACTTCCTCCAAGCCAATATCCGGTGAGCCGGTTATGTTTATTATAACACCCTTGGCGCCGTTCATGCTCGTCTCTATAAGCGGACTGCTTATAGCCGCCTGAGCTGCAACTTCTGCCTTGTCCCTGCCGTTTGCTACACCGACGCCCATATGCGCATAGCCGGCATCTTTCATTACGGCCGTTACATCAGCAAAGTCAAGGTTGACCATTGCCGGTACTTTTATAAGCTCAGATATGCTCTGAACGCCCTGCCTTAATACATCATCTGCAACTTCAAAGGCATTGGCAAGGGTAATTTTCTGCTCAGATACGAACTTCAAACGCTCGTTTGGAATAACAACAAGGCTGTCGACATGCTCGCCCAGCGCCTCAATTCCCTTTTCCGCCTGATTCATGCGGCGCTTGCCCTCAAAAGCAAAAGGCTTTGTGACAATGCCTACAGTAAGTATGCCCATTTCCTTGGCTATTTCCGCCACTACCGGAGCAGCGCCGGTACCTGTGCCGCCGCCCATGCCGGCCGTGATAAATACCATGTCAGTGCCCTTAAGCGCGGATGCTATTTCCTCTTTAGACTCCTCCGCTGCGCGCTGGCCCATCTCCGGCTGCGCACCTGCGCCCTGACCTTTAGTTATCTTTTCGCCTATCTGTATTTTATGTGTAGCCTTCGACAGGTACAGCGCCTGTCTATCGGTATTTATAGAAACAAATTCTACTCCCTGTACATTAGCGTTTACCATTCTGTTTACAGCGTTTCCGCCGCCGCCGCCTATGCCTACAACTTTTATCTGTACTACATCGGCTAATTCGTTTGCAATTTCAAAGGGCATGTAAATCTCTCCTTAAGCTTGTTTATATAATTTATTTCATTATAATTTTAAAAACCATTTATACAAAGAATATATTAACATAATATATTCTAAAACACAATAATATTTTTCAAATAAAATGCTGATTTTAACAGAAAATTATGTTTGCATAATTTAACATATTTGTACAAAAAAATAGTATTTTTGAACTGCGCTCGTTATTATCTGACAAAATTTAAATAATTTCAATTAATTAATTTTTGATTAGGTCATTAGTGCACATGCTTGTCCCATCTCGAATATTTTCTGACTGTTAGACTTTACTTTTATACATTCATTGCGAAGTTTGCTTTAGCACATTTAACTTGCCCGCTGAATACATGCACAACGGATAAAATAATGCCGCGATAAGATTATACTCCGCTTACGCGGGTTAATAATTATTAAGAGCCGCTATTAGATGATGAGGATGTGCTGTTTTCTGAGGACGCACTTCCTGAATTGGAAGATGTACCGCTGTCCGGCGCAGCACTTCCTGTATCCGACGATGTGCCGCTTCCTGACACATCACTGCTGGAAGATGTATTATCATTTTCTTCCGCCTCAAACATTTCTATAGAGCCTTGCGTAAAATACACCGTCGAATTTCCCGACACCAGCCAGCTCAAGTCAAGCTTACCCTGCTGTGTAGACGAAAGCTGTTTAGTCAGCATGGTCTTTGCGTATGACATTTTATATTCAAGCTCAGATGTTGAGCCTATCAGCATTAATATTCTGTTCTGATATATTATGCGTATATCCATTGTATCGCTTAAATCTATTTTTGTTATATCACTTATCCCGTGCTTGTCAAGACCCGATGCAATCTGCTTTAAAACATCTAATATATTCTCATTTTCAAACACGGCCGTCTTTCCATTTTCCGGCGACACCAAATTAACGCCCTTTAGCACTGTAAGCCCTGTTTTGTCCATATCCGGAGAGGCGGCGCTTTCGAGTATTTTAAACTCATCGTTCAGCACAACGCTGCCGTCCTCCGTCACATATTTTGCCTGCGTCTCTTCTACCGTTATTACAAACTTGGGCGGAAACAGCGTACGCGATATCTCAGCTGATTTAATATATGGCAGCTGCGTTGAAATTTTATTTTCTGCTTCAGATGTATTGGTTACAAAAATATTGTCGCCGGCACTCAGCGAAGACGCCGAAATTATCTGCTCTGCGCTGTAGCGGCTTGTCCCGGATATTTCAATGCTCTCAGCGCCGAAGAAAACCGTACAGCAAAGCACTGCCGATATCCCTATTACAAGAATTATCAGCATAATATAAAGAAGTATAGGCGAGCCGTGACGACGGCGCTTTCTTCTTTTATTATCATTTTGCTGTTTGGGCTTGCCCATTACACCGGCGTTTGCGCCGCTGCGTGCAGTACCCGCCGGCCTTCTCTGAGCGTTCTGACGATTGGGAGCAGACGCTTTGCTCTGCCCGTATGTACCGGCGCCGCTGCTTTTGCCGGAAGTCTGCGTCCCTGACATATTGCGTCTGCCGGACGAAGAATTTGCAGTGCCCCTTGCCCTGCTGCCTGAACTGGCATTACCGGAGGATGCACCGCCGCTTAAAGAGCTCTGCCTGCCTGCAGAATTATTATATCTGCCCGCCGTGCCGTTTGCTTTAGCCCCGCCGTTTTTTGAGCGTATATTTTGATTTTGGCCGCCGCGGCCCGAAGCATTGTTAAAGGATTTCTGCATATTTTTAAAATCCGAATCTGTACGGCCCGCATTCTTTGCAGACGCGCTCTGCCGGCCGGCGCCGTATGAAGCGGATTTTGTGTCAGTTCCCGCACTGCCGGTTTCCGCCTTGCCGCGAGTGGATTTACTGCCGCGAGCTTTCTGAGCGCGCACATCGGGCTTGCTTTCCGACGCCATTTTCGCAGATTTCGCATTTTGGCTGCTTGGCATATTCCGCCTGCCATTTTCGGCATGAGATTTTTTCTCGGCAGCAGAGTTGCCGTATAATCCAAAATAATCGTACTCGCCCGGCTGCAGTTTGTTTCTGCCGCTCTTTACCGGGCCAGCGTCTTTACGGCGGCCGGCAGTGTTTTTGTCTTTACTGCTGCGCCGGCCGCTGCCTACGTTTGAACTGGAATTAAATTTTACATCTCTTTCCATAAATAATCACTCGTTTATATATCCTTTAACAGCTTTTATTCAGCTTCCTGAGTATCATCTGCTCTAATTATGTCAGCACCTATAAGCGAGAGGGCGTTTTCTATTTTCTCATATCCTCTGTCAATATGATGAACTCCGCTTATAACCGTTTCTCCCTCGGCTGCAAGCGCCGCTACAACCAGCGCCGCTCCGCCGCGCAAATCGCCTGCCTCGACTGCCGCACCTGAAAGAGATTTTACTCCCTCTACGACGGCCACCTTGCCTTCTACCTTTATCTTGGCGCCCATGCGGACCAGCTCGGCGGCATGATTAAATCGGCTGTCAAATATCGTCTCTACAAATACCGACGTTCCCCTTGCCGTTGTCGACATCGCCATAGTAGTCGGCTGAGAGTCAGTCGGGAAGCCCGGATAAAACATCGTACGCACGCTTTTTATGCGGTTAAGCCGCTCAGGAGACATAAGCCTTATGCTTCTGCCGCTTACCTCTATATCGCATCCGGCTTCGGTAAAACAGGGCAGCACCGGCCTTAAATGCGCCGGTATAATATTGGTTACCGTTATGCTTGAGCCTGTTATTGCCGCCGCTGATAAATATGTAGACGCCACAATGCGGTCGGGTATAACCGTGTGCTCAGTACCGTGAAGTGCTTTAACGCCGTCTATAATTATACTGCTTTCTCCGGCACCGTGTATTTTCGCGCCGCAGCCGTTGAGAAAATCTGCTAAATCGCTTATCTCCGGCTCGCGTGCCGCGTTGTGTATCTCTGTCCTGCCATCCGCGGTGCAGGCGGCCAGCATTATATTTTCAGTAGCTCCTACACTTGGAATAGGCAGCGATATCTCACATCCCTTAAGCGGCGTATCGGTATGGCAAATAAGATGACCATGCTCCTCCTCAATAGTAAGTCCTAACTGTCTGAGCGACTGAAGGTGCAAATCTATAGGTCTCGGGCCAAGCTCGCACCCGCCGGGAAAAGAAAGTTCGGCCTTGCCGCAGCGCGCCACGACAGCCCCCAAAAACACAATAGACGAGCGCATCTCCCGCATTAAATCATCGGGTATTTCATGGCCGTCGGCATATGTCGAATCTATAATCACTGTATGCCCTAGCTGCACTACGCTGCAGCCGAGGTGCTCGAGTATGCTCACCGCCGCCTGAGTATCGGTCAGCGACGGGCAGTTATGTATGATGCTTTTGCCCTTGCAAATAAGCGCCGCCGTAAGAATAGGCAGAGCACTGTTTTTTGCGCCCTGAACAGGAATAACGCCTTCAAGCCTTTGACGGCCTTTCACTATAAGTTTTGACATATAACGCACCCTTTCGCATAGCACAGGGGTAACCCTGCATTTTCATACTATGCGAAGTCAAAATGCGCCGTGTCAGTGTATGGACCTGTACAAATCCATTAAAACATTATAAATTTTCTCATTTGAGTCCAAAATGGCTCCCGAAAAGGATGCTTTTTCCATTTTTTTGAGATTTTCTTTATTATTAAGTATTTCAGAAATTTTCTCTATAATCGCAGCAGAATTGAGGTCTTTTTCTTCAAAAACAACCGCTGCACCCCTGTTTGCCAACGCCATTGCGTTATGATATTGATGATTTTCCGCTACATTTGGCGAAGGTATTAGTATAGACGCCTTGCCCAGCGCCTGCAGCTCGCTCAGGGTTATGGCTCCGGCGCGGCATATTACCAAATCTGCCGCAGACATCAGCACGTCCATGTTGTTTATATATTCCTGCACATGTATTTGCGGATTATCTTTAAGTATAACGCCCTTTTGCTCAAGCAGATCGGGCATCCACTCTATGCCGAACTTGCCGGTCGCGTGGAAATGATAGTATTTTGCATCTTTATAATGCCATTGCATGACGTCGGCTATAGTCTCATTAAGCCTTTTTGCGCCTAGACTGCCGCCGAACGAAAGTATCATAGGCCGTTCGTCAAGGCCAAGTGCGCGGCGGGATTTTGCCTTGTCCGCCATGAGTATTTCGTCCCTTATAGGGTTTCCCGTCACAATTACGGGATTTTTCGGATTAAGATACTTTTCGGCTTCCGGCATAGCCAGCATCACTCTGTCCACCATTTGAGAAAGCACCTTTGTCGTCACGCCGGGGAAAGCGTTCTGCTCCTGTATAGCCGTACGTATCCCCATTTTTGCGGCCTTCCTGAGCACCGGCCCGCTTACATATCCGCCGGTGCCCATAACTATGTCCGGCTTCAGTTCTTTAAGCAGCCGACTGGATTCCGCCGACGATGTAAACATATGATAAAACGCATATATATTCCGCTTTATATTGGTAAAATTTATTTTGCGCTGAAAGCCCGCCACCTTTATGCCGTAAAAATCATAGCCGGCCTCCGGCACCAGCTTTGCTTCCATGCCGCTTGAATTGCCTATAAAGCTTATCTTGGTATCGGGTCTTCTGCTCTTTATGTACCCGGCCACGGCAAGCGCCGGATTAATGTGCCCTCCCGTGCCGCCGCCGGCAAACAGTATATGCAACTACAGCACCTCTTTCATATCCTCATGTTTGCTTAAAGTATATGCCTCTGTTTTTATCCTTTCGGCATATGAGTATTATATTAAATATTTATCAGATTTTCTATATTGCGAAAGCTTTAAAATGCTATCGTTTCTCCAAATTGCATTTTCGAGATATTGACAGCACGACCCCCATCTCTGCCAGCAGCATGAGCAGCGCTGTACCGCCGTAACTGAAAAACGGCAAAGATATACCCGTATTTGGTATGGTATTCGTGACAACCAATATATTAAGCGCCGCCTGAAGTCCGACTTGGAAAGTAAGGCCAACCGCCATTAGCGTACCGAACTTGTCGGGTGCGCGCATAGCTATTACAAAACCGCGC
>JAUUSE010000002.1:0-81892 GCA_030842085.1 Bacillota bacterium
TAGGAACGGCAAAATTTTTTGCACTTCTATTGCTTCTTTATCACACATAAGCAAAGCGCCCAGGGATCAAGCATCGTTTGGAAAGAGAAATAGAAAGAAGTATTCAAGCCGGATATCTGTATTTTGGTGCCGGTGGAGCGTTGGGCTTTGATAACGCTTGCCGTAAGTGCTTGAAATGCGAATCCATTTGTCGCGCTGGAGCAATATCAATCGTTGGGGATTCATACTATATCGATCCCAGCAAATGCGTACATTGTAAAATGTGCATGACTGCGAAATACCTAGATGGTGGATGCATGATGGATAAGTACTTGCGAACAAAGTAGCGGAGGGAAAAATGGACATGAAGTTTCGCGCGCATGATACATTCTTTATCCGTAAAGGATGGCTGAGCAAGGGCATGAGAAATGTCATTGCTGACAAGGATGTATTCATCACAAAAGATAAAGATCGGAATCCTATGGATGTACTTGGCATAGGTGCCAATATGGTGAAAGCGCTCCGCTATTGGTTGCAGGCAGTCGGGCTGACAGAAGAGCCATCAAAGGGTCAAAGATTCCAGTATTTAACTGAGCTTGGTCAGATTATTTATGATCAAGATCCGTATATTGAAGAGATCGGAACGCTGTGGCTCCTTCAATATCAACTCGCAAAAAACAAAACGGATGCTACTGCTTGGTATTTCTTTTTCAACGAATTCAACATGGTCGAGTTTACCAGAGAAGAGTTCGTACAAAGCCTTCAAAATTATATTCTAATGGCACAAGAGCAAGCCGCCGTTCGCTCCTTGAATGATGACTTCTCATGTATCATTAGCACCTATGTCTCCAGAGGAAAAACGTCTTCAACAAGGGTGTCTCCTGAAAATAATATTGATTGTCCGTTTGGTGAGTTGGGCTTAATTGACATACTTAGAAAGACCGGCAACAATGTTGTGTATAAGAAGAGCATCCCGGCAGCTGAAACAATAGATCCTTGGATCGCACTAGCTGTGATTTATGAGCAAGCAAGTGGCAATAAAGAAATAAGTCTTAGCAATCTCTTGTCTGCCCCATGCAACATTGGTAGAGTGTTCAACTTGGATTCTATTACAATGATAGAGATACTTCATAAAGCAGAACGGACAGGCCTTTTGCGAATTGTCCGTACTGCTGGCCTCGATTATATAAAACTGAACGAGGAATACACGTTTATTGATTGCGTTAAGAAGTACTACGAAGAAATAGTGCGGTAGGTGAAGCTATATGAGCAAAATGATTTCGGTTGCTTCAGGATTCCAGTATTCCGTGAATATCGGTTATGACCTGAACAATGAAGAAAAAATCAAAAACTTTATACCTACAGCATCTGCCTTAGGTTTGCTGGAGGATATTCTGTTAAGCACCTTGCCTTCGTCTACGGATAGAGCGAGAGTGCTTATTGGTGCATATGGCAAGGGGAAGTCCCACATCATGCTCATGATCCTTTCCCTGCTGATGAAAAAAGATCTTTCTCTTTTTGAAAAAACCCTTGCAAAAATCAAGGGAACGAAGTTGCATCAGAGCATAATCAACTACTATGAAAGTGAAGAACGAATTCTGCCTATCATTGTAACAGGCAGCAACACAAGCCTGACTCAAGCTTTCTTACTTGCGTTGCAGCGGACACTTTCTAGCAATGATTATCTCGATATCATGCCAGAGACAAACTACGAAGCAGCAATAAAAGTGATTCAAAGATGGGAAATGGAGTTTCCAGATACCTATCAGAGATTTTCAGAATTAGCCTCCGTACCTACAACGGTGTTTGTTGACCAGCTTAAGAGCTTTGATGCCCATGCGTATGAGGAGTTTGAGCGAATCTATCCCTCGCTTACTGCCGGTAGTGTTTTTAATCCATTCTTAGGATTTGACGTGGTTGAACTCTATGAAAATGCAGCGAAAGGCCTTCGGAAGAAAGGCTTTACGGGCGTTTTCGTTGTATATGATGAGTTCAGCAAGTATCTGGAAGCAAATATCGCTGCGGCATCTGTAAGCGATACAAAGATGCTCCAAGATTTTGCGGAGAAATGCAACCGCAGTGGCTCCCTCCAGATGCACATTATGCTCATCTCCCATAAAGAAATTGCGAACTATATTGATGTGCTTCCTAAGCAGAAAGTTGATGGCTGGCGTGGAGTGTCTGAGCGATTTCTTCATGTCCGCTTAAGCAATAATTTTTCGCAAACATATGAAATAATCGAGTCGGTCATTCAAAAAGAAAAAAAGCTTTGGGATATGTTCTGCCAAAGCAATGATAAACAATTCGCCACGTTAAAAGAAAGGTACTTATCTCATCCGGTCTTTTCCGGAATGACTGAGGATGAGGTTAAAAAGACTATTGTTGGCTGTTATCCGCTGCATCCAGTTTCGACGTTTATTCTTCCTCGTCTTTCTGAGCGTGTGGCGCAGAATGAACGTACCCTTTTCACGTTCTTGTCTTCAAACGGGCAATCAACGCTGCCATCATATTTGGAAGCTTACGATGATTTGGCTTTTTCACTCATAACGCCTGATCGGATATATGACTACTTTGAACCGCTTTTTAAGAAAGAGGTTTATTCTGGCTCTCTGCATGAAAACTATGTTCTAACAGAGATAATTCTTGAGGAACTGGATGGGGATAGCCTTGAAAGCAAGATAGTAAAATGTATTTCCCTTATCTATATTCTCGAACAGTTTGAAAAGCTTAGGCCTACAAAAGAAGAGTTGTTCGGGATCTTTTCTGGAGAGTATTCACATGAAGAAATTGATGCTGCAATAAATGGCCTTATTGAGAAAGAGTATGTCGTTTACCTGAAAAGAAGCAACAATTATCTTCAGCTCAAGCAGTCTTCAGGGGTAGATATTCAGCAAAAGATTAGCGACGCAGTTGAAGCTCAGCGCAGGTCTGTATCGGTTGAAGAAGCACTGAATAGTGTCAATTATGAGAACTATTTATATCCTTCTAGGTACAATGACGCGCATGAGATGATCCGATATTTTGTATTCCGGTTTGTTGGCGAAGATAGCCTAGATCAGAAAGAAGTCCTAGATTCTATAATCAATGACGACACATCTGATGGCATAATCCTAGGCTTGCTACCTCAATCTGCCGATTCTGTTCAAAATCTCAGGAAAAAGGCAGAATTAGTTTCACGTAATTATAGTAGAGCCATTTTCGCCATTCCTAAGTCGTATCGTGAGATCGAGCAATATGTTCGTGAATTTAAGGCTGTAATAGACTTGCGTGATCATGCCACTGGGGACAAGGTTTTATTTGATGAATATGAGGTTGTATATGAGGATCTTCGTGACTTAATCGTTTCTTATATCTCTTCATACATCAGACCGGAACGATTCCAGTCATCTTATGTTTATGCTGGAGAAGTCCAACCTATAAAAAGAAAAGCAGCATTGTCTGAGCTGCTGTCCAGAATTTGTGATGTAGTCTATGCTAAAACTCCTGTTATCAATAACGAAGCACTAAACAGGAATGAAGCAACTTCTATGGCAAGGAATAGCAGAAACAAGGTCGTTGCGGCACTTCTTCGCTCTGAACTCGAACCAAACCTTGGCCTGACAGGTACAGGGCAAGAAGTATCCATTATGCGCAGCACTCTTGTTCGTACTGGTGTAATTGAGAACGCGGCGGGTGATATAAAAATCAATCTTAACCCAAGTCAGAACCCCATGATTGGAAACATGCTGGGAGAGATAAAGGCATTCATTGGCATGGCTAGAGAGAAGGGATGCCAGTCCTTCGCATCACTTTACGAAACGCTTTGTTCTCCTGAAGGCGGGATTGCACTCCGCAGAGAGCTAGTTCCAATCTATCTTGCCGCTGTATTACATGAGTATAAGCAGCAGATAGTCATTAAAGATCGTTTTGGACAAGTGCTGCTAACTGCTGACACAATCATGCAAATTAACGCCCTGCCGGAGAATTATCAGTTGGAGTATTTAGACTGGAATCCGGATAAAAGCGAGTTTGTGCAAAGAATGGAGAGTCTATTCAGTGATGAGATAGTCGCAGTAGAAAAAAGCACTAGTCCTTACGATTACATCATCTTTGCCATGAAACGCTGGTATGTTGCCTTGCCTAAATATGTCAAGGAAATGAAAGTGGCTGCTGATGGAAAACGCATTGATAAGGGGTATGCGGGGTTCATTACACTGTTGAGGCAGAATCCATCTGGCCATGAGTTCTTATTCAAGGATATTCCTCAGGCATTTGGCTATTCTGACTTTGTTGTTGGCGTCGCGGATAATATCAGAGGTGCAAAAAAGTACTATGACAATGCGTTGGACAAGCTACGTCATTACCTCAGCTATAGGATCAAGGAGCTCTTCTTGCCAGCAGAAAAGAAACAGTTTATTGATCAGATGTCATTGACATCTGTTATCAAAGATTGGTGTGAGGTAATAGATCAAAAGGCTTTTGAACAGTTGTTCGCTGATGGTACAGATAAATGTTTAGCGCTTCTTAGAACAGTCACCAACGATGAAGATACATTTGTCGCGCGGGTAGCAAAAGCAACTACCGATCTACGTCTTGAAGACTGGAATG
Organism: Bacillota bacterium; assembly: GCA_030842085.1. Lineage (GTDB taxonomy): Bacteria > Bacillota > Clostridia > Oscillospirales > Acutalibacteraceae > Timburyella. Next base: position 4,567 of record JAUUSE010000002.1, read on the forward strand.
ATAGGACGTTAGAGAATTGTATTGCAAACCTTTCTCGGTACAAAAACACAGCGGAGTCTTATCATTCTATGGAATCGGACAGTGTTGCAGACGTATCTATCTCTGATGAGAATACGTATCAAATAGTCTTTGCATCTAATGGTGGCCCCGCAGAAACACGAAGGTTTGAAAGAATCCAAACAAGTAATCGAGGAAAGCTGCTGCTAAATAAAATCATTGCGGATCTAGATTCCTTTGGGCAGGCCGTTACAGAAAATGAAAAACGCCAAATACTCATGGAAGTGCTGAAGAAGCTTTGCTAGGAGGTGATTGAATGGCATATTTCGATAATGCTGCAACTACTTATCCAAAGCCGGAAGTTGTCTATACATTTATGGATGAGTTTTACCGTGCCAATGGTGCAAGTGTTGGTCGTGGCAACTATGAAAAAGCCATGTCTGTCAGCCATCTGCTTCAAGGCACAAGAAAACGGCTTCAAAAACTACTCAATTGCTACGCTAAACAGGTAGTGTTTACGCCAACGGCTACAATTGCATTGAACATAATTCTTCAGGGGCTGTTCCACGGGGAGAGGAAGACGGTTTATATTACACCGTTTGAGCACAATGCAGTAACGCGTACTCTTCATCATTTCGAAGGAGAAAACACTGTTGAGGTATTTGAGCTTACTGTAAGCAGGGATTTACAGTATGATTTGGATGCAATAAAAAGGCAATTCTCAGATCACAAGCCGGATGTTCTGATAATGAGTCATGCAAGTAATGTCTGTGGTTTGGTTGCACCCGTAGAAGCGCTGTCGGTCATGGCAAAAGAATATGGGGCAGTCGTTATTGTAGATATGGCGCAGACAGCAGGGTTAATACCTTGCAATATCGGGTTAGAAACAATTGACTTCGCTGTATTTGCAGGGCACAAAACTCTATATGGCCCGACTGGTATCTCTGGTTTTGTAATGAATCCTGATGTAACTCTCAAGCCGGTGTTTTTTGGTGGGACTGGCTATGATTCGGCCAATCAGGATATGCCCTCTTCACTACCAGAGCGCTTTGAGATGGGGACTATGAATTCATCAGGGATTGCTGGCCTTAATGCAGCCTTGCGTTGGATCGATCAAACTGGAATCGAAGTGATTGCGAAAAAAGAGGAAGAAAACCGAAATAGACTTATTGACCTCTTAGGTAGATATGATTTCGTTCAGCTCGTAGGCGCTAGAGAGGATAGACAATATGTAGGCGTAGTATCTACACTAATTGATGGTATCAGCAGTGATAGTTGCGGAAGCTTGTTTGACCGACTAGGGATAGCAGTGAGAACTGGTCTTCAATGTGCTCCTTTAGCGCATAAGTTTCTAGGAACTTTTCCGGCGGGAACTGTGCGATTTAGCGTGAGCTTTTTTACAACAGACGAGGATTATTTGGAATTGGAAAGAGCTTTGACATACATTAAAGATAATCTTTGAGGAGGTGATGAAGAATGAGTCTAAAAAACCACGAGATCAAGAGTGAGTATCGATCACTAATAGACAATGTGGTGCAAGATTTTTATATACCACTACTAGGAGAAGCTGTTTTGTATCAGCGGGCAGTTGGCTTTTTCTCATCTTCTTCACTTGTGGAAATATCTAAAGGAATTGCATCGCTTGCAAAACGTGGTGGAAAGATTCAGATTGTCGCCTCACCGTATCTTTCCGAAGAGGACATTGATGCCATTCGGAAAGGTTATGAAGGCAGAGATGCCATTATTGAACGAGCCCTTTTATCTCAGCTTTCGCAGGAAACTCTAGACTATTATTCCATGGAGCGCCTTAATCTGTTGGCGACTTTAATCGCAGAAGGAGTCTTGGATATACGAATTGCCTATACAGAGGACAGTAATGGGATCGGCATGTACCACGAGAAAATGGGTGTAATTACCGATGCGGAAGGCAATAGAGTAGCATTCTCCGGCTCTATGAATGAGTCATCTACAGCAATGTCTGTAAACTATGAGACAATAGATGTCTTCAGAAGCTGGGGTGAGGCGTTCGAGGCAAACCATGTTCTGCTGAAGGAAAATGCCTTTTATTCTATTTGGAATGATACAGAGCCAAATATACATGTTCTTGAATTCCCAAGTGTCTCGCAGGCAATGATTGATAGATACAAAAGGAAACCCGCCAATTACGATGTGGATCAGAGTCAATTTGCAGAACCTTCTCGACGCGTCAAAGAGAAAAAAACCTCCTCAAGCAGGCTTGGGGCAAGGGTTCCTGAAGATGTAAAACTACATGACTATCAGAAAGAAGCAATAGCAGCATGGGTCGGTGAAAACTATAGAGGCATCTTTGATATGGCGACTGGAACAGGTAAAACCTATACCGGGTTAGGTGCTGTTTCAAAGCTGAGTGAAGACTTAGGAGATGAACTAGCAGTAATAATTGTCTGCCCCTACCAGCATTTAGTTGAGCAGTGGGTAGAGGATATTGTGCGTTTCAACATCTCGCCTATAATCGGGTATAGTAGCTCTTCGCAAAAGGATTGGAAAAAACGGTTATCCCAAGCTGTGAGAGACCAGAAGCTTAGGCCAGACAAAAAGTTTTTCTGCTTTGTTTGCACTAACGCAACCTTCACGAGTCAAATAGTGCAAGAGCAAATCAGTAAAATTAAGTCGCCGGTACTACTACTCGTCGATGAAGCGCACAACTTTGGCGCAAGATCGCTATCCAAATTGCTAGATGACCGATTTGAGTATCGTTTGGCTCTATCGGCAACTCTGGAAAGACATCGTGACGAAGAAGGAACCGCTGCCCTATATAACTTCTTTGGGAAAAAGTGTATCGAGTATTCTTTGGAGAGGGCAATTAAAGAAGATAAGCTTACACCGTACAAATATCATCCCGTGTTGGTCTACCTTAATGAAGAAGAATTAGAACACTACGAGCAGATTTCATATGAGCTATCAAAGCATGTTAAGAAAGGAAAAAATGGCAAAATAAAGCTTGACAGTTACGGTGAGATACTTGCCATTAAGCGTTCAAGAATTGTCGCGGGCGCAGTTAATAAAATTGATCGACTTCTTGATGTCATTACTCCTTTCAAAGATGATCATTTCTTGCTTGTGTACTGTGGTGCAACGCATATTATCGCTCCAAACGCAGATAGGTCAGACGCAGATGACGATGAAATCAAGCAGATTGAAGCTGTAACAAGGTTGCTTGGTAATACGCTCGGAATGAAAGTCTCAAAGTTCACTGCCGAGGAAAACATCGAGGAGCGGAATGCCATCAAACTGCATTTCAAAGATGGAGATGATCTGCAAGCAATAGTTGCCATTAAGTGCTTGGATGAGGGTGTAAACATACCTGGCATAAGAACCGCCTTTATTCTTGCAAGTACAACAAATCCGAAAGAGTATATTCAGCGAAGAGGACGTGTGTTGAGAAAATCGCCCGGTACAGGAAAAGAGTTCGCAGAAATCTTTGACTTTGTAACACTGCCACGCCCCCTAGATGAAGTATCTGGCCTTACGGAAGACCAAATGAAAAGAGATCTAACACTAGTTAAGAATGAACTTGCACGAGTGCTGGAGTTTGGCCGACTGGCTATGAACTCAATGGAGGCTACGCAGATCATTTGGGAGATTTGCGATACTTATAGACTACCGTATGATTTCCATGAAAGTGAGGAGGAACAGTAAATGGACGAGTTTGTAGTAGACAACAAAGCGATTGAGCGCCTGAAGCGCAAAATTATAATCGCTGAGAACACAAATCTTCGTACCAAGAACAAAACGGATGCGCAGATGGTTAAGGACATCAAGAAATGGATTGAGGAGGAAGTAAAATGCTGCTCAAATCAATAAAGCTTGAGAATTTTCGACAGTTTGTCGATGAGCAAATCGATTTTTCTACCGATCCCAATCAAAATGTCACTTTAATCATCGGAGAAAACGGTACTGGAAAAACTACATTCGCGCAGGCCTTTTTCTGGTGCTTGTACGGAGAAACCTCCTTTACTGACAAGAATCTTTTGAACCGGAGCGTCAGCGAACACATGACTCCTGACCAGAAGGTTATTGTTAAAGTAATACTGAAGCTACTTCATGGCAGTGCAGATTATGAGATCATTCGGACACAAGAGTATAAAAAATCTTATAGCAATAAGGTAGTTGGTGCTAATACTGTACTTAATATTTCAGTGAAGTCAGCCGATGGCAATACTCGTTATCTAAAACCTCTTGAATGTGAGACAGAGATTAAAAAGATTCTCCCCAAGGAGCTTTCCAGCTACTTCTTCTTCGATGGAGAGCGAATTGAGAAAATGAGCAAGGAAATAGCTGCCGGTAGAAAAAGCAGCAGCTTTGCCAGTGCAGTTGTTGGACTTACCGGACTCAATGCGACACTTGCAGCCCTTGATCATTTGTCTCCTACAAAGCTTTCAACGTCTGTAATTGGTAGATTCAATGAGGCGTATATAGGCGACAGTAGCGGGAAAATTAAAGCGCTGACAGAAAATATTGAAACCCTTCAGAAAGAGCTTGATGCGATAGAAAAAAGGCTTGCTGAAATTGATGATGAGATTGACGCAGCTGAAAATTCAAAGGCAAAATTTGAAGATGACATCAAGCAATACGCTGATGGGGAGAGACTTCAAAACGAAAGAGACCGCTTAAATAGAGACCTTACGGCAGCGAAGAAAACTAAGGCACAATTCATTAAAAGTCTTTGCTCAGATTTCAATGACGATATGACTGCCTTCTTCGCTCTATCAATGGTTCAAAAAGCACTTGAGATGGTCTCAAAGAGTGACTTTGGTGGCAAAGACATTCCGGCTATGCATTCCAAAACCATTAAGTTCTTGCTGGATCGTGGAACATGCTTATGCGGGACGCAACTTATGGAAGGTAGTATTCCGTACAAGAATCTAGTTGCACTCATGGATTATCTGCCTCCCCAATCAATTGGAGTGACCGTCGGTTCGTTTGTTAAAGATTCCCGTGCGCAGTATCTTGATGACAATGACCTATTCAAGAAAGTAAGTGAAATGCTTGCGACTATCAGCGAACAGGATGAGACAATCAATGATCTTACTGAACAAATTGCACTTATTTCCTCAAAGCTCGAAGGAGATGACGTGCGAGAGCAGGTTAAGAAGATCAATGCGCAGATAATGGCATGCACGAAGATAATCACTGATAGGAAGTCAGAACAAAAGAGATTACTTAACCGTCAAGGCGCGGCTGAGACTGAAAAGAAGCAAAAAGAAAATAGCCGAGCAGAATTGTCTCTGATGGATAAGAACAATCAGATGATCGAAAGATGCAAAGCCTTTGCCTTAAGAATCTATGAGGAACTTAAATCTGAGTATCAGTTGAGGGAAAAAGAAATCAGGGATCGGCTGGAAAGATCGATCAACGACATCTTTAAAACCATCTATGACGGTGGGCTGTCTTTGTCTATCGACGAGAAATACAATATATCTGTCTATGTCAACGACTTTGAGGGTGGCGTTGAAACATCTACTGCACAGAGTATTTCTGTTATCTTTGCATTCATATCAGCCATTATCAAAATGGCTAGAGATAATCGTGTCGAAAACGGGGACGAATCCTATTCTGAACCCTACCCGCTGGTAATGGATGCTCCCCTTTCCGCATTTGATAAAAGAAGAATTAAGGCAATTTGTTCTGCAATCCCTGAAACTGCTGAACAAGTTATCATCTTTATCAAAGATACAGATGGTGACTTGGCAGAAGAACACCTTGGTACAAAGGTAAGGACACGTCATCATTTCATTAAACTCGATGAGTTTAATACGAAATTGGACTAAGGAGGTGCTGAAATGTTTGATAAGCAATATAGGTTCACTGGTAGTCATGCAGAAAAAGTGAATGCATTAACAGCTATCTTCGATGAAGATTCCAAATCAAAGCTTTTTGAGAGAAACCTTGATGTTTACATTAACGCCCCTCTGATTGGCTTCCTGTTTCGACGCAAAGCCGTAAAAGACACAAATGGTGATATTAGTCCTCAGAACATTTTCCCGGAGCAGATGATAAACGCTTCTGATAAGTTGAAATACATCTTGAGGCTTATATTGCTTCTTGATTCTGAGTATGAACCGGATGAGCAAAAACGGCTTGACAAAGCTTTTCGTCATCTAGGCCAAGACGAAGATTTGGATCTATTTGACCAATACGTTTTGGGTGGCGTTGACGTTCTCTATGAGAAGCTTATTGAAGGTGCTGGTGATACATCAGAGTACATAACTCGGCTATATGATTTCCTAGAAGAGTTTAATGACCGATATAATTCTGAAGCATCGCGGGAGGATATTCTAGCGTTGTGTCGGGCTGCAAACAGTTAACTATGTAGGTAGAGAGGAGGTTTCAGAGTGGCAGATATTAGCAAGTGTCAAGAAAGCCTTTTAGTGCTTGCAACTCAGCAAGGCTATTTGACGTTTGATGATATTTTGAATGCTTCTGAGGCCTTCTCTCTTTCTGTAACTGAGGTGGACTTCTTAAGTGAAGCCATTCAATTGCGAGGAATCATAGTATATGAGTCAGCACCCCAGATGGGACAATCGTCACAGTCGGATGAAGGTGTACTTGATTATAGCCGGACAGACTATTCCGCCATTTTTGATGAACTTCTTGTATTAGCCCCTCAACTCAAAACACTAATTGATGAAGTAAAGTCTTTTCCTGCGCCGCAATGGGGCGAGATAAATCAACTAGCCATGCAAATTGCAGAAGGAAACAACTTTGCGCGTGATAGACTGATAAAACTCTATATGAGAAGTGTGTTGAAAATTGCACTTTCTATGACGAAGCAGTATGAGCTAGATATAGAAGATGCCATCTCATCGGGCTGTATAGGCCTAATGAATGCAGTTGATAGATATGACCCTTCAGGATTCTCTGCCTTCCACTCTTATGCCTCTCTGTGGATCCAGCAAAGTATTCAAAGGGATTGTAATCCTGTTTGGATCGACTACTATTATCCAGCTCACTATAAGGAAAAAATGTTCCGTTCTATTCAAAAATATGAGCAGTATACTACAGGCGAAGAGCCAGGAACCCCCCTCTACAACACGATTATTAAGAAAATTGCTCAAGAGACTGATATACAAGAATCAGATGTTAGTAGTGCACTAAGAAGTGCATGTGCTCAGAAATATGGAAAGCGAAACATTGATGACTTGATCGAACAAGAAATAGCAGATGGAGAAATGCTACCTCGTGCTCTTATTATCGACGACGAAGTGTTGTTTGAAGACTTCATCAGAAACGAACTCAGTATAGCAATCGACAAAGCACTCTCTACTCTAACCGAAAGAGAAGCAAGCATAATACGGAAGCGAAATGGGCTTGATACTAACAGACCAATGACTCTTGAAGAAATAGGAGCTCTTTTGAATGTTACGCGCGAAAGAATTCGCCAAATTGAAGAGAAAGCTCTGCGAAAACTCCGTCATCCGAGCCGTAGCAAGAAACTGAAAGAATACTTGTGAGATTGTTTTCGCAGACAATCAAGGCCTGTTGATTGAGGTGGATTAATGGATATTAAAGCGAAACTTCGCCCCTTCTATGTGGCAAAAATGCTCTATGAGCAAACAGATGAAGATCATTACTTGACGATTGCTCAAATCATGGAGCAACTTGACAAAGACTACGGTATCTCCACTTCACGCGGTACTGTCGGTGACGATATCAAGGCTCTCCAGGAGCTCGGAGTAGAGATTGCCGTAGAGTCATCTACACAAAAACGGTATTATATGATCGGTCGGCGGTTTGACATTCCGGAGCTCAAGACAATGATTGACGCCATTGAGTCTGCCCGATTCATTCCAAAGGAAAAGAGCGCAGCATTAGTCAAGAAGATCGGCTCTCTCACGAGTTTCCACAACACAGAAAAGCTCGTGAGAAATGTGGATGTTGAGAACCGGATCAAGGCAGACAACGAGAAGGTCTATTACATCATGGAAGCCCTGAATGAAGCAATCAACTCCCGAAAGAAGGTTTCCTTCCAGTATTTCACCTTCAACGTGCGGAAAGAGCAAAAACTGCGCCACGATGGATACACCTATGTATTCAGCCCATATAAGCTAATCTGGAATGGCGATTACTATTATGTGGTCGGATATTCCGAAAAGCATAAAGGGATCGGTAGCTTCCGTATTGATCGGATTGTTCGGCAACCGACCATATTGGATGAAGACGCCAAGCAGCCCCCACGCTCTTTCGATCTGAATGATTATCTGAATTCCATGTTTCGCATGTATAACGGGGAGCGCAAACAGATCGAATTGGTCTGCGACAATGATGTGATGGACGCCATCATAGATAAGTTCGGGAAGGACGTCACCGTTCTCGCAAACGATATGAAGTCATTCCGCGCGGTGGTGAGCACTGCCGTCGGCCCTGTTTTCTATAGCTGGGTATTCGGATTCGGAGGCAAGGTATCTATCAAGTCCCCCGAAGTCGTCAAAAAGTCCTATGCAGCCATGGTAAAACAAGCCGCAGAAGCCTTAACCGAATAAGAATCCGTTCTCTTTCAAAGCAAGGAGGTGTGACTGATTGGTCGCACCTCCTTTTCGATTTTCTGTTACCCTCTTGCAATCTCGAAAATTCTGAGTATAATAACGTATGTGGAACGGAAAGTTCCAGATAGAAACAGAGGTGCTGATATGAGATCGAAAAGCCAAGAAACTCTGGACGCGATACTGAAGTTCGTGAACAAGTACTACCAACAGAATCGCAATGCTCCTTCAATCATCGAAGTAGCCGACGGCGTCGGCGTGGGCAAAACAACTGCCTATCGGTATCTGCAGGAGTTAAGCGAGCGCGGCCTGCTTGAATACAGCAGAGGGATCGCAGCAGCTCCAAAGAGCGCCAAGATGAAGACATCCTATGTATCCGCCCCGTTAGTAGGCTCCATTCAGTGCGGCTGCCCCGAGGAGGAACAGGAGATGGTCGAGGAGTATGTCAGCCTGCCTGTTTCCATGTTCGGCAACGGAGAGTTTTATATTCTTCGTGCCAAGGGAGATTCTATGGTCGACGCCGGAATCGAAGAAGATGATCTGCTTGTTATCGAGCGCAATTGCCCTGCTTCCGAAGGGGATATAGTCGTTGCGCTCGATCCCGAAAACCAGAATACTCTGAAACGGTTTGCCGGTTATGACGAGGACTCCGAGAGCTACCTTCTGGCCTATGAGAACGAGAAGAAATATCCCGGAAAAGTCATCAGGGTCAAGAGCTTCAAAGTTCAGGGAGTCGCTCGTCATGTGATCAAGTCACTCTAATAATCAAGCGATGGGAGATGTTTTTTCATGAGTGCTGTGGATGCAAGGTGCCCTGCCTGTGGCACGATCAACAAGTCTGTGGACTTGGAAGAGACAGACGGATGGATGGAATGCGAAAGTTGCGGAGAAGTAACGCAGCAGATGAAGTATGTCACGACAAGGCGCGTGCCCCGCTATGAGATGAACGAGGTTAAAGTGCTTGTTCCGCTTTCGCAGAAATAAGAGCAAAGGAGCACGGCGATGCGGGAGGATTGGAATATTTACTCCTGGTATTGCCCTAACTGCAAAAGCGAAGTTGCGGGGCTGAAAAACAAGAAAAACCAGATAAGAGTAAAATGCAGCCGGTGTGGAGCTGAGATGATCCGCACAATTATAGGCCGGAGGCATGATGTAATCGACATCTACGCTCCGGACGGTGAGCAACACAACGATTTAGGACTGCAGTTGAGCTGAGAGAACTTCTCATTACCTGCAGAAAAGAAGGGCGTGATATGAGAATCTATGGAACGAACCTATATCTGCATTGATCTCAAGTCATATTACGCATCCGTAGAATGTGTTCATCGGGGACTCGATCCGCTTAAGGCAAATTTGCTGGTAGCAGACGAGTCCCGATCCGACCAAACGATCTGTTTGGCTGTCTCCCCCTCTCTGAAGGCAAAAGGCGTCCCAGGACGGCCAAGGCTCTTCGAGGCAAAGCAGAAAATCAGGGAGTACGAGATACGCTGCCATACAAAGGTCGACTACATTATCGCAGTCCCGCGGATGGCAGAATACGAAAGGATCTCTGCTCAGATCTATAGTATCTACCTGCGATACGTGGCGCCGGAAGATATCCATGTCTATTCCATTGATGAATGCTTTATAGACTGTACCTGCTATCTCCACGCATACCGAAAAGAGGCCGAGAAGCTGAATACCAATGCGGCTCATGTCATGGCAATGACGATGATAAGAGACGTGCTGAAAACAACCGGCATCACAGCTACCGTTGGGATCGGCACAAATCTCTATCTGGCGAAGGTGGCAATGGACATAGTCGCCAAGAAACAGCCTGCAGATAAAGACGGCGTCAGAATTGCGGAGCTCAATGAAGACTCATACAAGTTCCTGCTGTGGGATCACAAGCCGCTCACCGACTTTTGGCAGATAGGTCACGGAAAAGCAAGACGGCTTGAAAAGGCATACATGTTTACGATGGGCGATATCGCAGCTCGAACACAGTGGGATGAGGAGTTCTTCTACAAGACCTTCGGGATTGACGGCGAGATCTTAGTCGATCACGCCTGGGGTATAGAGCCGGTTACGATGGCAGATATTAAGTCGTATAAGAGCGACGGACACAGCCTCAGTAACGGCCAGGTGCTTCCGAGACCGTACAAGTACCAGGAGGCGCGGCTCGTTTTCCGAGAGATGATTGAAGTGCTCTGCACGGATATGTTCTCGAAGAACCTTGTGTCGCCTGCATGCTCATGGTGGGTATCATATGACTACAAAAGCTTAGAGGCCTGTCCCTCCTACGACGGCCCGCTGAGCATCGACTTCTACGGACGCCTCCACCCCAAACACAGTAACGGCACCGTGAAGCTGCCGACCGTCACGAACAACATTCAGATTATTACGGCGCCGCTGCTGAAATCCTTTGATGACAAGACGGATCATCGGCTGCTTTATCGAAGGCTGGGAGTCTGTGCAAATGACGTAAAGGAAGACAGCGGAGTGTTTCAGCTTAACATGTTTATCGACTATGAGGCCCTCGAGAGAGACAGAAAACTCCAGGGAGCCATGCTTGAAGTACGCAGAAAATTCGGATCAAATGCCTTGTTTAAGGGGATGAACCTTATGGAAGGCGCCACCACATTAGAAAGAAATCAGCAGATAGGCGGTCATAAAGCCTGAGTCGCTTCCTGCTGATGCAGGAGGAGAACTCAAGTGAGCAGTATAGGCGTTATGGCGATGCCTGCCGACTTTCGCTATCGGGACGTATTTCTGAAAGGAAAGCCGCAGCATGATCGCTTTGACCTGTTTCGCATTCGGCATCCAAGCATGGATGTCGGTCGCAGAGCAAAGATATTCTCCCCCTTCGATGCACTGAAGGGATTCAACGAAGCCATTGCTTCAAAGGATGTTCTGTACCGTGAGCGCGTTGAATTGAGCGATGAAGATCGAACCGAGCTGGATCGCAGACTCCGTATTCTCAAAGGGCTCACATACAACGGGAATATGGCTCGGAAAAACCGCGTTAAGATAACGGTGTTATTCTATGTCCCCTGCCCCGATGAGCATAACGAGGCATTCGGAATCCGCGGACGCTATCGGAAGATAACAGGCATCTGCTGGAATGTCGATGAAATCTACGGAAGCATTCTTGTAGATAAGACACGCATCAGCTTTGATGATATCCTTCGGATCGGAAATGCGGATGGTGTTTTTCAGAAGGACTGGTCAACCGAATACCCGGTAGACTGAAACAGTTAGGAGTGATAGCCCATGTGCACGAGATTCTATGTGGAGCCTGACACGGAAGAAATCCGAGAGATCATTGCCGAAGTACAGCGGTCTCAGTTGTCCGGCAAGTTCATCAAAGCAGGAAATGCAATCCTGACTTCAGGCGAAATCCGCCCGACAAATGTTGTGCCGGTCATTGCTCCCAGCAGAGCGGGAAGAAGAACTGCTTTCCCAATGAAATGGGGATTTCAGATACCAGGTAGGTCGCTTCTCGTCAACGCAAGAGTCGAAACGGCAGCTGAGAAGCCAACTTTCAAAGAGGCTTGGGAGAAGCACCGTTGCATCGTTCCGGCTTCCTGGTACTATGAATGGGAGCATCTGACAGGAAACAGCGGTCAGAAAAAGGTCGGGGACAAATACATGATCCAGCCCAGAGGCTCCTCCATGACATGGCTTGCAGGATTGTACCGGATTGAAGACGGGCTCCCCGTTTTTGCTGTATTAACCAAGGAGCCTACGGAGGATCTTAGAAGAATCCACGACAGGATGCCGCTGATCCTGCCGAAAGATCTGATCGATGAATGGATCAATCCAAATACAAATCCGAAGGACATCCTTCGGCACTCCATAACAGACATGGTTATGGAAAAGGCTGTATAAGCCGCAATAATCTGCTTTGCGAGGTGAGGCCATAATGGTCTATACAAATTTGAATCGCATCCAGTTCGGAAATGGTGACGTAAGCGTCATGGTCTCAATGGCAGGAACAAGAAAAGAGCCTCAGGCCATGCTCGTATTCCAGAACCGAGAACCGACAAAGATCGGAAGGATCGATGAAGACGCCGATCTCAGCAGAACCAAACTCGGCGTCTATAATCCGAGTAAAGACATTGCGATGCTGTTTTCAAAGCCGGAGAGCATCGACTGCGTGATATCCGCGCTCCTGGCCGTTAAGAAAGCCACATTCGGAGAGAACAACCTGGCTCATATCTACTTGGATGAGAAGTCAGCGACAGATTAAGATAACGGAGGGTAGGAAATGACCATGCGTGAAACCTTTGTAAAAGAACGCAATGACGCCCTGTTCAGTCTGGACAGGAAGAAGATCGAAGCATATTGCGCCAAGCACGGCGATACGGATACAGCCGAGCTGCCGGATCCTGTATTCTGGGCCGGCGTATATAAAGCCATTTGTGCGATCCGAAACGCACCCGAAGATAAAGTGCGGGAAGCTCGAACCTGGCTTGCGTCTCATGGCTTCTCAGACACCATAAGACTCTAATCTAATTAAATCAACGGCAAAACGACGGAATGGCTGAGATGAAACAGGCTGCATAAGTCCATCTCCAGGTCACTTGACCGTGCGGCAGAAATGCCCGAACATTCACCGGTAGTTATTCCAGACATACGTGAGAGGCCACCGGCAAGGTAAGACACTATAGCTCTATCTATAGGTCTGCCTTGTCGGTGGCCTTTTTCTTTTTGCCCCGACACCCAACAAAAACATATTCGCAGCCTGAAGTACAAGGGCAGAGGATACAAATACGCTGATCTCAATTTCTTTGAGAAAGCCGTATGGGTACCCTTAGATTTCTGCACCCTTTTTCAGGCCTGCGGCAATCGGAGTCCTTTTCGTCAGCGTGATTTGTGTCCTACCTGTCACGCTAGGCGGAAAGGACTTTTATGTTGTGTCATTGGCTCTGCTATGTGGCGGCATACCCGTGATCTCCGATTTCGATTCCACACCACAAATCGAAATCAAAAAGGAGATCACAAAAATGGCAATCAATTTTGGCGCTGAATACAGGCGATTCAACAAGGAAATGGAAAAGAAGCACAGGCTTTACGCCCAGCTCGAGATGACACAGGAGCAGATCGATGCGCTGGATGCGTTTGACAAGGAAGAATTCCTTTCAAACAACAATTACAAGCGTCATGTTCTCTCGCTGGATATTGATGAAAACACGGATGCCCCGGAGGATCAGCCTCTGCTGTACAGGAAGTTCGGCGATGCTTTATCTGTGGAGCTCAAAGTGACGTTCCGTGAAAAGTGTGACTGGCTGGAGGATATCACTTCCCCCGAACTCAAGAGGAAACTGCTCTCACTGTCGCCGAAAGACCTTGCGATTCTGGATTTATATGTGTTTGAGGAAAAGACACAACAGGAAGTTGCCAAAGAGATGCAGCTCTCACAGCAAGCGATTCAAAAGCGGTTGAAGAAGATCACAGGAATCCTTGGAGAGGATTAAACAGATTTTTTTGAGAAATTTTCTGCCCAGGTTGTATTTTGGGTGGTTCTCGTGCTCTACGTATTGAGAGGATCTTTTTTCTCTCGTTTGGTCTTTGAAAACTGAATAGTCTGGATGCCGAGGGAACTCCCTCCTCTGTCCGAAAGGACAAGCTGCCGGATGTGAGCGCCAGGACTCCGCAAAACCAGCGGACGAGCGATACATCACACGCCGGGTCGGCCGGAAAACAGTATCGGCCGATTGGCGATGACAAGAGGTGGGTGAATAATGATACTTCTGCAAGGCAATGCAGCTCGCCGGAAGGCGGGATAAGTATGTTACGGGTTGGAATGGATACCCGCTACGGCTTATATGATCCCGGTTGCTGAGAAAAGAGTCTCAGCATGGATACTGTCGGGAACTCCGCATCCACCCTATATCAGCAGATTTCTTTTTTCTGCTGTGTCCGTCGGGGCCGAGAGAAATAGACGGATCTCAAACCACCACAAAATTACGAAAAGATATTTGGTGGCAGAACTACTGTGCAGGAGCGGTAACGCTCCTGCATACCATTCTGCTACCAAACACCCCGAGAGAAGGAGGATCTTCAACATGTTTGAAATCACATATAACGACAGCGATACGCTGCAGAACTTCATAGATGCGGATAAAGCCTACCACGGAGCCATTTACGACTTCACCTTTGAGGGAAGGTTTATCGTCTATCATTTCTTTGTCAAAGACACCGCACGGTATGTCGCCCTGGACAGCATGACGGGATACGGCTCCGAGATTACCCGCAGAAGAAAAGACAATCTCTTCGATACCCGCAGTTATCACAGCATGACGCCGATGGTGCTTGACTCCATCAAATACACAGGCGACAAACGGTATCTGAATGTAATCGTCAACAATCCGCTGGAAGCGATTGAATCCATCTTCCGCACGATCCTTCCCGAGTATGGATTCACCGTTCGTGAGGATCAGATCAAACTCAGCCAGGACATGTACCTTGGGCTCACCGGAAAACAGGTCACCATCTGCGAAGCGGAAGTCGGCACCGGCAAAACGCTTGCTTATCTGATCGCATCTTTCGTTGCGAAGGAGCGTTACGCAGCGGAGTATGGTTTCAATCTTCCCGTTACGATCAGCACATCCAGTATCGAGCTCCAGAAGATGATCGTAGAAAAGGAAGTGCCGCAGCTCTCCCGCATGCTTCAGGATTACGGTCTGATCAAGCACCCGCTCTGTGCTGTGGTTCGCAAAGGCAAAGAGCATTACTTCTGCAAAGCCCGCTACTACGATTACCTCAACAAGATCATGGATCATAAGGAGAAGTACCGGAACATGCTGGACTACTTCACGGCGAATAAAATCGCTGTTCGGGCTTTTGACCTCGATCTGTGGGACATGCCCGCCGCCATCAAAGGCAAGATTTGCGTCAAGGGCAGATGCAACCATTGCGAATACAGAGATGACTGCCGTTACTCCTGCTATGTGAAGGCAGCCAATGATAAGGGCGCCGTTGATTATCAGGTGACCAATCACAATATGTTTTTGACCAGCATCAAGGCATCCGACGGCGAAGCGACATCCCGAATCATTCAGAGAAGCCCTTACGTGGTGATCGATGAAGCCCACAAGCTTCTTGAAGCGGCGCAGGCAACCTTCGGGGAGCAGTTCTCCGAAGGGATGATCCAGAAGTATATCAACTCAGTCAGATACCTCAAATCCGAAAGAGTCAAAGATGATGCGTATAATTACTTCCTGGATAAAGCGAGGAAAACAAACCAGCAGCTCTTCGCCATGCTTCGCAAACTGATCCCTGACGATGAATTCAATGATGAGCGCACCTTTGGAATCACGATTCCCGATGCAGGCGTCTCCCTCATCCTCCGACTGGCAGAAACGATTGCCATGATTGAAGCCGGTAGAAAGCCTCATCGCGGAGCATACGAAATGGACGGCAAAAGGATCATCAAGGTGTTGGAGCAGTTCGTGCGGCAAAATGACAGCAATGTCTGGCTCGAATTGGAGGACGGCAACAGCCTTTCCCTGTGCTGTTGCCCGCGGAACATGGCAGATGTGATGGAGAAAAAAGTGTGGAACCGATCCGTCAGCTATGTTCTGACCTCCGGTACCATGAGCGATGGGAGGGACTTTTCGTTCTTCAAGAAGGAAAACGGGATTGCCCGGCTCTCCAAACACCTTGTGAGCGAGTGCTCGACTGCCTCCCCCTTTGACTATCAGAACCATACCAGGATGTACATTCCTGAAGATATGCCCGCGCCGGATAACAAGAGTGATGACTATATCAATGCCATTACGGAAAGTATCCTCCGGCTCATCGATGCGACCAACGGTCACACCGCCATTCTGTTCACCTCGTATAAAGTCCTGCAGGCCGTATATGAAAGAGCCATTCATCAGCTCGGCAAGTACGAAGTATTCTGCATGACAAGGAACAACAGAAAGGTCATCAGCGATTTCCGCAAGAGCAGGAACGGTGTTCTGTTTGCATCCGGCTCCATGTGGGAGGGCGTGGATTGTGTTGGTGACGGGCTATCCTCCGTGATTATCGTCCGTCTGCCGTTCCCTTTGAGATCGGCAGCAATGGAACAGAAGAAGGAAGCAATCGGAGATGTGGCAAAGTTCGTCCATGAATATGCCGTCCCCGAGATGCTGATCAAGCTCCGCCAGGGCGTCGGAAGACTGATCCGCTGTGAGACAGACACCGGCGTGATTTCTATCCTGGATTCCCGAGCCGCAAACGGCAGCTATGTTCCGAGAGTGAAGATGGCTCTTCTCAAGTATCCGACCGTGGATTCCGTTGAGGAGGTCAAGTCCTTCATGGAGAGTGTGAAGGGAGAAGATTACTATGCCTGACGACTACAAGCCGGATATGGGAGAGTCCTCGCCGAAAAGCGAGGACTCTCCTGTGATCACACACATTGAAACAAACATCTTCGACATCGAGGAGATCTATCCAAACTACACAGTGCAGGTGCTCCGCAACAGCGTCACCGGTGAGGTCAGTGTCGGATGGTGGAAGAACGGAGAGTAGCCCATGCTATCTGAAGTACAGACGAAAAGCGCCAATTATCTCCGCATCATCGCCGTCCTTAAAGCCCTGCGAGAACGAGGATACATTAACGACAAGGAATATGCCAGGGCCAAGAAATACTATCGCAAGCTCACAGGCGCCGATATTGTTATCGCAGATTAAAAAGATATTTCTTTCGATTTTCGCTGGACTTGTCAAGTTCCGTGGATATAATCTGTGTTGCCGACAAAAAGAGGTTTGCCCCAAAATGTAGGGCAAACCTCCCGAAAGGAAAGGAGGAAGACACATGGCTCAAGCAAAGCTGATTTCGCCGGTATCCAGGCAAGCATATGAGCGGACGAAGGTCGCAGCCTATTGCCGTGTTTCCTCCAATTCCGCAGACCAGCTCAACTCCTATGCCGCCCAGATCAGGGCGTATACCAAGCTGATAAAGAGCAATGACTCGTGGGAACTCGTCGAGATATTTGCCGATGAAGGACTCAGCGGTATGAAAGCTGAGAACAGAGTCGAGTTCCAGCGTATGATCGAGATGTGTGAGCACAAGCAGATCGATCTGATCATCACCAAGTCTGTTTCCCGATTCGCCCGAAACGTGAAAGAGGCTCTGGAATATGTCCGAAAGCTCAAGCTTCTCGGCATCGGCGTCCAGTTTGAAAAAGAAGGCATCTACACCCTGGCGCTGGGCGATGAGATGCTGCTCAACACATTTTCCGCCATCGCGCAGGAGGAGTCAAAGGCGATCTCACAGAACCAGCGGCTCTCCATCGTAAAGCGGATGGAACGAGGCGAATATGTTGACAGCAACGCCCCATATGGGTTCCGACTGCAGGACAAAAAGCTCGAAGCCTTTGACCGGGAAGCCGATGTAGTACGCTACATCTTCCAACAATATTTGAGTGGATGGTCGACCAGTGAAATAGCAAGGGATCTGACCGAAAAAGGCATCCAGACCAAGCTCGGCAAAGAGCAGTGGCGATCCACAAAGATATCCTATATTCTCTCCAATGAGCGTTACGTGGGTGACTGCAGATATCAGAAGACATATCGAGACACCACCGTTCCGTTCAAGCAGTCGAAGAACCGCGGTCAGGAAGATATGTTCTATGCCAGCGAAACTCATGATCCGATTATAGACAGGGAGTCCTTCGAGAAGGTTCAGGCATTGCTGCAAGACCGAAAGGAACGGTTTTCAAAGTCCGAACAACTGAATATCTACCCTCTAACGAGCCGCATTCGGTGTTCCGAATGCGGCTCGGTCTTTCGCAGGAAGGTTCGGAACGGAGCAATCAAATGGGTATGTGCCAGACACAGCGCCGACACCCATGCCTGCCCTTCGGGATACTACAGTGAAGAACGGATTTATGACGGATTCATCACCATGGTAAACAAGCTCCGATTCGGAGAAGAACGGATTCTCGACCAGGTGATCGCAAAGCTTGAAACGGCTGCAGCCCTGTATAAGCGCAATAATATCTCTGCCGGAAAGATGAGCCAGAGCATTGCCGAACTGAACGCAAAGCTTGTCATGCTCGAGCAGCTCCGCTCAAAAGGCTACCTTGCCATAGAGGTATATCAGTCACAGACCAGGGACATCCAGAAGCAGATCAGCAGCCTGAAATCTGAGCGAAGGAGTGCCTTTGAATCCACGATTCAGACTATGCTCGATGAGGTCTTGAAGATGAGATCACTGCTCAATGAAATAGAGGAACCCCTCGAGGAGTTCAATGACAAGCTGTTTCACGAACTCGTCAAGGGCATCGAAATAAATAAGCAGGACGAAATGACCGTCACTTTCCTTGGCGGCCTAAAATTCACCGAGCTGATATAGGAGCAAGCCATGAAGAAGACACGCTTTATACCATACGGATACACCATGCGAAACGGACGAACCGTCATTGAGCACGGCGAAGCTGACATCATCCGATATATCTTCGACGAGTACATCAAAGGAGCCTCTCTCAAAGATCTGGCCGAAGAACTGACAGCTCGCAAAGTGCCTTATACGGAGAAGACGGAAGTATGGGATAAAGCGAGAATCGCAAGAATCATCGACAACGCCAAATACACCGGCTCGGAAATCTATGATCCCATCATCGATGAAGATACGTTTGAGGAAGCAGCGGCGGCAAAAGCAGCCAGACTGCGCAACCAAACTGTAAGTGAATGCGAAGGCATCACCTTAATGCGGGATCGAATCCGATGCGGTCAATGCGGCGCTCCGATGGTACGGCACATCTGCTCCAAACGAAAAGTTAAAGAAAGCTGGACCTGCACTAATGACGCCTGCGGATGCCGAGTGAGAATCAGCGATACCGATCTTCTGATGAAGGTCACACTACTCATGAATCGAGTTATCGAAAATGCCGATCTCATGGTGCCGAAACCGAGAAAGAGAGCGAAAGACTCTCCCGCAGTACAAAGACTGCAAAATGAGATCGATATCGAGCTCTCCGCGGATCAGCCAAGCGAGAAGTTCATCGCCTCCCGCATCTGCGAGATAGCAAGCCAGCTTTACAAAGAGACAAACGCAAAGGAGCAAATCGCTGCCCGTATCGCTCAGAAGAGGGTCATGCTCATGAACCCTCAAACAGAGTTCAACTCAGTCTATTTCACCGATCTTGTTGAGAACGTAATCCTCGAGGCTCCCGCCAGAGTGTCCTTACTCACAAAGACCGATGTTCAAATAAGCGAAGGAGTACCCGATCATGGAAGTCAAGAAAATACCGAAAAAAACGGTGACGCTGATTGAGCCGAAACGGTCAGTCCTCGTCGATAAAGAGAAATACCATCAGAAGCGCGTCGCCGCATACTGCCGTGTCTCGACGGACAGTGAGGAGCAGCTCACGTCCTATGTGAATCAGAAGAAGTTCTACACGGACATGATCGCCAGGAACACTGAATGGGAATTCGCCGGCCTGTACGCTGACGAAGGTATCTCGGGAACACGCGCAGATAAGCGCCCGGAGTTCAATAACATGATCAAGGCCTGCCTCGCCGGAAAGATCGACTATATCATAACGAAATCCGTCTCCCGTTTCGCCCGAAACACGGTGGACTGTCTGGACTACGTCCGCTTGCTGAGAGCCAGAGGAATCGGGATATTATTTGAGGAACAGAACATCGATACGCTGAAAAGCGACAGCGAACTGTACCTCGTCATATATGCGGGCTTCGCCCAGTCCGAATCCGAGAGCATCAGCAAGAACATCACATGGAGTTACCGAAAAAACTTCGAGGACGGCAAGCCCATCTTCATGTTCAAGAAACTGCTGGGTTACAAAAAGGGCGAAGATGGAGAACCCGTAATCGTCCCTGAGGAAGCCGAAATCGTGGAACGCATCTACACCATGTACCTGTCCGGAATGACGGTAGACGTCATCTCAAGGCAGCTTCAGTCAGAGCATATTGTGATCCCCGACAAGAAGTTCAGCTTCGGGAAGAACATGGTCATGAATATACTGAAGAATGAAAAGTACTGCGGAGACTGCATCCTTCAGAAAACCGTAACCGTTGACTGCATCTCAAAGACAAGGAAGAAAAACGAAGGCGAAGCCCCCATGTATATCGTGGAGAACAGCCATCCTGCAATCATCAGCAGAGAGATGTTCAATCGGGCTCAGGAGGAACTGAGCAAACGAAAAGCCCGATCTCCGCAATCACAGAAGACGGCGATTACCGCCTCCGGCAAGTATTCCAAGTACGCGCTGACAGACGTTCTGATCTGCGCAGAATGCGGAAGCCGGTATAAGCGCGTGACCTGGACGAGCCTCGGTCAGAAGCGGATCGTGTGGCGCTGTGTCAACCGTTTGGACAACGGAAAGAAGTACTGCCAGCACTCCCCGACACTGAGCGAACCGGCCCTGCAGGAAGCGATTGTGAGAGCCTTAAACAAGTTCAACGACGAGGACACCTCAACGTACCTCACTCTGATGAAAGCCACAATCGGCGAAGCTATCGGCGCCAACGGCGGCTCTGATGAGATCGACCTGCTGGAACGGCGAATCGATGCCCTGAACAGCCGGATGCTGAAAATGGTCAGCGAAAGCGTCGAGAGAGGCGCCGATATGGAGGAAAACGAAGATGAGTTCAAAACCATCTCCGAACAGATAGAGCAGCTCAACCGCAGAATAGAAGCCATCCGAAAGAGCGAGGGCAGCGATGAGGATCGGCAGGAACGCTTGAGCCTGATCCAAGCCACCATCGATCAGAGAGAAGCCCATCGTGACACATACGATGACGCCATCGTCCGTCAGATGATCGAGTGCGTCAAAGTCCACGAAGGAGGAAAGCTCACCATCATCTTCGGAGGCGGCTATGAGATAGAGGAACAGATCTGATCAGAGATCGTCCTCTTCGGCTTCGGAGTCGTCATTCCAGTCCTCATCCGATACTGACGAATCCTCCAAGCCGGAGAAGATAGAAGACTCTCGTGCATGCAGCTTATTGATCGAAAGCCGCTGTGCGGGGCTTTTCTTCTTGCCGTTATATTCAATCAGCATCGCCTCCGCATAGCCCATCGAACCGGCATGTCTCTCTTTTGCTGTACGAACAAGCTGCTTGACGGAAACTGCGCCGACTTTCTCTTTGAAAATCTCGTCATTTAGCTGATCACCGAAGACAGAGATCAGCTTGGTGATTCCGTTGAGGATGTTGGCCGAGAAAGAGTTCATATCTCCTTCCCATGTGCCGATGCAGAGTCTTAGTACCCGGCTGAGCGTGTGATAGCCGTACTTCTGATAAATCTGCTCAAGAGTTGAAACGGCACAGATTACGCACGGTGCCTTTTTAGTGCCTATTTCAAGACCATATGACTCTACAAGGTCACGAATAATCAATTGGTCATCGTTCCCGGCTTCCAGATTTGCCAGGAACACTTCATACGGACTTAAGGGCTTGACGAACTTCTGCTGATTGGCGAAGATGTCAGCCTCGTGTTCATAGACGAGTTCTTCGTAGATCATGCACCACACAGGTGTATCCCGTGAGCCGGAAACCAGGGCCACAATCTCAATTGTGTGCTGGCCGTTGAACACATAGTTTACTCCGTCACGTCTGCTGACCTTCACGGGATTGATCTGATACAGATCAAAGTTTGCTGCGGCCCGAGCAATGTGGCTTTGAGAAAGATTCCGCTGGTATTTCTGATTGGATACCAGGTTCTTGATCGGGATCTTTTCAAAATGAACATTGGGGACAAATTGATTCAGATCTTCCATTCAGTCCTCCTTGATAGCGCCCAGCAGATCGCTCACGTGATCAGTCAGAGAAAGAAGCTGCCTGACGAGCCCTTCCCTTGCATGGGACGAGATGATGGACAAATCCGTTTGTTTCAGAACCCTGTCGATAGAGCTTGACCAGGAAGGAATGGTCAAAGCAAGACCGTTGATATCAGCGTCCGGGTCAAACGCAGGCATGTCTTTGATCGATGTAGCTGCCACAGTTCCTCTGGCGCCTTCCGACACTTCACTGATGGCATTTCTGCTTTGGTTATACTGGATGAATGGTTGCTGCATTTTTTTAATTCTCCGCTCGACCTTCTTTATCTCCGGCGGGCTTAGTTTAGAGAGTTCCACCACGTTTTTATGGGCTATCTTGTACTGCCCGGACAGTATTCTCGGAACAATTTCTGCATCTTTCTCCGCAAGAGCGTCCATAGCCCTTGCATATATGGCATATTTTTCGACAGTAC
This sequence comes from Bacillota bacterium, assembly GCA_030842085.1. Taxonomy (GTDB): domain Bacteria; phylum Bacillota; class Clostridia; order Oscillospirales; family Acutalibacteraceae; genus Timburyella. The sequence continues at coordinate 27,277 of JAUUSE010000002.1, forward strand.
CCTTGGAGATATGATTGTCCTTTGCAATTCTCTCGGCAGTCTTACTGCGAGAGTGCGTCTCCTCATCTTGCTCCTGGGGAGCGATGACGACCGCCTCATCAAATGTGCTGTACTGATTATTTCCATTTGGATTCTTGACTGCTCCGGCCAGCTTCTCAGCCTCAAATTGCTTGCCTATCAGATACTTCCGAGTTTCCTCGGAGATATTCCTTCTGCCAAGCTGATTGGCGCAGATCCAGGCGATTGCTTCCGCTTCGCAGGAGAAGTCCATCTCAAGGACAGCAAAGGGAATCTGATGCCGCATGCATATCTCGTAGCGATTATGACCGTCAACGATAACCCCGTTCCACGTGATGATCGGATCACGGCAGCCGTCGGATAGGATGTTCTGTTCAAGCTGAAGGTATTCCTTCCTCTGAAGCGGCCGGATCAGATTCTTGAATTTCGGTTCTATCTTTAACGGTCTAATGGTTTTCTCATCCATAACGATTCCTACCGATCCATTCTCTGTAAAGTCTTAAGGGAGAAGACAGCCACTTTCAGCGATGGGATGACACTGCCTGTGAGCCGATATGCGCCGCCGTCTTCGATCCCCGGCTCCACTTCCCGCAGCTTCCGTATAAAAGGCCTGCTGTAGATCTCATAAGAGTTTTCCGAATGCATGCGCTTCTCTACGATGCGGTGTGTCTGTCCTCCTGACATTTCCTTTTCAACGGTCTGAATTGCTACCACACCGTCGTCCGGATTCACAAGGAGTTGAATATACCTCGGCTCTCCGAGCTGACGGAACAACGCTTTGTGAATGCGGATGCCATACTTCTTGGTATCGACCGCCATCGTCACTACCGCATTGCATGTATCACTCATGGCCGCACCTCCGGAGAATACGGCTGCGAGGGTGCCTGCGGATCAGCAGTGTCCTGCTTTACCTCATCTGCAGCCTCGGAAGCAGATGTGTCCTTGATGGAGTAAATCGCATACCCATCGAAAATGTTGATCTGCATTGACTGCTGATGCTCCTTATAAGGCAAACCGAACTGATCCTGCCATCCTGCAGGGAATACAGGCGTCCTTGACGTTTTCGGCTTGGAGCCTTCAGGGAACGTGCGCTGGTAAGTCTCAGTCGCATTGAGGTCGAAAGCAATCATGTACTGCCCATTTGCATGAATGAGCCTGCCGAGAAGCTTATACCGATAGTCGGGATTCCATTCCATGAGAGAGACAATCTTGGCAAAGAACAGTTTGCATGTGGTCTGTTTGGGTTTCCTCTTGCCCTTGCTTATACTGCACCAGGCAAAGGAGTCCCTCGCGTTTTCTGCACATGGACGCAGAGCCATGATCTTCGTGTTCCGATTGACCAGCACCTGTACAAAGTTGGTGTCAGGGAATTTATTCAGACATGCGCTGTTTACGTAGAACCTGCAGTTATTAAAAGTGACCGCGGGCTCCGCTAAGTGAGCGAAGAACTCTCTTCGCACTACCTGGAAGCCGTCAAAATCGAAATCAGCGCCCATGTCGATGATCTCGTCGCCCTTTTCCAACAGAGGAGTCTCGGGATTCACCCGTTCCTTGACCTCCGCAACCTGATACACCGCAGCAGGCTCGCCCATACGGTATTCATCATTCCAAGTTTCCATTGCTTACCTCCTGTGGCATAACGCCGCCTAATTCGTGCGTGATATACTGTTTCAATTCATCGAAGCCGGTGACGTTTAACTTCTTTCCCGTTTCAAAGAGCTGCCCCTTGATTCGCAGTTCCCAATCTGACTTCGTCATACTGGCAAGTGACGAAAAGGGTTGCTCATGAAGATAAAACTCTTTACCGAATGTGTGAGTCCACTGAGCCGGAATAGCTCGAATGTGTTTCCCGCTCGGTGTGAGAGGCTGGACGCTGCTTGCCCCGCCCTCGCCGGACTCCTTGGTGGGAAGGACATATGACTTGAAAAAGGCCTCAGAGTCTTTAGCGTCGAAGATATACGCAAGTTCTCCTTCGCCTTCAAAGAGAAACCCTGTCATGCGGTATTTGCATTCGGTATTCCAGCCAAACAGAGAGAACACAGTGTCACTGAACGCGGCTGAAGGAATGTCCCTTGGCTTCGGTCTTCCTCCGCATGTCTTGGAGATGAGAACTCCATTGCGGTTGGACGCATCTGTCGGCCGAACTGCAAACTTCATCTCCACGGGATTGATGAGCAGCTCCACAAAGTTCTTCGTTCCGAACTTTTTGATACACTCCGTGCTGAACTTGATCTTACGATCTTGAAATGTCACGGTTGGATAGGTATATCCCCCGAAGAACTCCGTCCTTGTAATCTCAAAGCCGCGAAGATCGAAGTCACCGGCTTCCACCTGAATGGTCATCTCCTCCGGCTCCTGCGACTCGGACGGTACATTGTCGTCCTCGATGTATACGCTTTGCGCCGCATTCATGTAGTCCGCTTCTTTGAATCCGGCCCAGCGAGGATTGATAGTGACAAAACCTTTCAGAACGCCACTGTCGATCACGCGCAGCTCCGGAAGGATTGACTTATTCCCATACTTCGCATTGTCGAGCATCCGCTGAACAGCATTAAAATCATCCCGAGACACAATTGCCGTGTGATGGTTGAAGTACCAGCTCTGCGGCTTCTCTCCGCAGTTCTTCAAAGTGCGATGAGTGCGGTAGTTTTCGGTATAGGTCTTGCGGGTCAGAACATCACCACAGTGACGCTCATTGCGAAGTACTGAAGCGACGCCGCTGGCTGTCCAGCATAGCTTTCCGAAATAGGACAGCCGCTCCTGTGCAATGAGAGTATCCGCAATCTGCTGTGTGGAATAGCCGTACAGATACATATAGAACATGAGCTTGACCGTCGGCGCCTCTTCAGGATTAACCTGAAGTTCTCCCTCCTCGTCATGGGTATACCCGAACAGTTTGGGAGTAAGAGGAATGCCATGATCCAATCGCATCCGCAGCGACGTTTCCATGCTGCGGCTTCGAGTATGCGACTCCTCTTCTGCCATTGTTGCCTGGAAGGTTAGCGCCATCTGCGAATCATCGTTGAGAGAGAAGATCGCCTCAGACTCGAAGAACACGCCAACCCGAGGTTTGAGCTCCGCAAGATTACGAACCGTACCGATGAAGTCCTCCACGTTTCTTGCGAATCGGGAGACGGATTTGGTTATGATCATGTCGATCTTCCCGGCTCGGCAGTCGGCAATCATTCTATTAAACTCATCCCGCTTTTTGAGGGAAGTACCACTGATACCTTCGTCAGCGTAGATCTTAACCAGCGTCCAGTTCGGATGCCGAGTAACGAACTCTTCATAATACTTTTTCTGCAGCTCATACGAAGTGGTCTGCCTGACGTCATCCGTCGAGACACGGACATAAATCGCAACCCGCTGGTTGACGTCATTGTCGTAATAGTCTGTCTGCTTTTTCGCCGGAATGAACATATAGTTTTCCGGGTCGATGGTTACGTTGTACCGCTTCTTAACCTTCTGCTTCTGCTGTTCTTTCCGACGCTTGCTCTCGGTATCAAGCATCTTCTACACCTCCCATTAAGAGCGGAAGTTCTTCCGCCTCATCCTCCGGCAGCATTTCCCAATCTCCTGAGGGAAAGAACTCCCTGTCATGATTGTCATGCTGGTAATAGGAGGCAAGCGTGAAGATGTTCTCCGAAACAAAGTAGATCCCGACCGGTTTTTCAAGAGCAGCAAGCATACGAGTCAGGATCGTAATCTCATAGTGCTTTTTCGAAACATTAGATACCTTTTGCGTGATGATCAAGTCCACCTTCCCGGCGAAGCAGTCACTCAGCAGCCTGCACCACTCTTTTGCGCTTTCCATATTAGGAGCTGTTGCTCCTTCATCAATATAGAAATCTACCAGCTCCCAATTGGGACAAAGCGCCATCGTATCCTGATACTGCCGGATGTGGTATTCAAGATAGTTGTCGTGTTTCGTCTGATTGAAGTAGCGAATATAGATGCCGACACGATAGCGACGCCTGGGACTCGGCTGTTCGTGCCGGATGGTTTTTAACCAAGCCTTGTGCTCGACGATCTGCTGATCCACCTCATAGTTCCCTGTAAAGGGTACTGAGAAATCGGGAGTTACTTCGGCTTCGGCAAGTTTTTTGAATACTTCCAGCTCTTCCGGCATGGTATGCACCTCCATATGACATCGGGATAAGCACATTTTATCGGCTAAAGCCGAAAAAAAGAATAAACCGAGGGTCAAGTAAATGACTCTCGGTTAATGAAAGGCAAAAAAATAACAGGTCGGAGCGATCTGACCTGTTAGTAATCCGTATTCGGTTTAGGGGAATGCATGGACTTCTTAACTTCCTTGACGATTTTGAGAATTGACTCGATCTCGGTCGGCGTACAGTCCTCAAGAAGTTCCGCAAACTCGCTTTTATAGATGTTGTTCACCTCGGGGATATCCGTGCGGAGAAGGACGTCAGCGGAAACCTGCAATGCCTCGACAATTCCAATGAAAGTAGTGAGCCGCATAGAAGACTTGCCCGTCTCGATATCGCTGACCTGAGACAAGGAGATATTCGCCTTATCCGCAAGATCGGCCTGGCTCATCTTCTTATTGGTTCGGATATCACGGATTCGTTTTCCGATTTCTATGACTTCCTCCGACCGCGGATTGCTTCTCACTTCTCTCACCTCCATTTCGGGTTAACCATAAACCCTAATAAAATTATATCGGGATTACGCCAAGTATCTATAGCGATAACGCCATGTTATCTGGTTAACGCTATAATAAAACCAACTTTATTTTTGGAGGTTTTATTATGGCAATCAACTTCGTACAAATCGGCAAACACATCGGAGAGATCAGAAAGCGTCGAGGCCTCTCTCAGCAGAAACTCTCGGAAATCATCGACAAGTCTCCAACCTATGTCAGCTACATAGAAGGCGGGCTGAAGTGCATGAGTCTCGACACTTTCGTCTCCATTGCGAATGCTCTCCAGGTATCAGCGGACGAGCTTCTCAAGGACAACATCGAGAACAACATCAAGGTGGCCAACCACGAATTTGCTTCCCTGATCGCGGACTGCAGCGAATTCGAGAAGCGAGTCCTTCTATCGATGCTGAAGACAGCAAAGACAGCCATGCGGGAGAACCGCCACCTTCTGATGACTCGGCGTAAGTAAATTATATGGACACATTTTGAGAGACGCAATCGACCGAAAGTCAACGACTTCACTCCTGGTTTATGGATTCAAAGTTGGCCTGGTCGGTTTATTTCTATTCTCTCTGGACTTATGCGAATGCCGCCGGTATTGTATCTTGCTGACAGAATTACATTTTCGCCGAATCCTATTACATTTTCGGGAAAACCGAGATTTTTCAAGGGCTCATCAGTATAATAAAGTGCGAAAGGATGATGAACGATGATCTATTTCACGGGCGATATCCACGGCGCTGTCGACGGTATCGCTGACTTTATAAATAAAATACATCCCACCATGGAGGACGTGATCGTTCTCCTGGGGGATGTAGGAGCAAACTATTATACAGGCCGCAGGGACAACCTGCTGAAAGCCTTTCTCAATGACGCCGGAACGGTGTTCCTCTGTATCCACGGAAACCATGAAAGGCGTCCGACCACCATACCGGGATATGTTGAAACAGAGTGGCATGGCGGGAAAGCATGGGTTCAACCCGAGTATCCCAATCTAATCTTTGCCAGGGATGGCGAGATCTATACGCTGAACGGACTACGCTATCTTGTGATCGGCGGCGCCTACAGTGTGGACAAGTACTACCGTTTAAGCCGCGGCTGGGGCTGGTGGCCTGACGAGCAGCCATCACCTGAGATCAAGACATTCGTAGAGCAGCAGATCAAAAGCAAACCCTTCGACATAGTCTTGTCGCATACTTGCCCTTTCAAGTATGAGCCAACCGAGATGTTTCTCGGTGGGATCGATCAAAGCACCGTGGATGACAGCACAGAGCGTTGGCTTGATACCATCGAAGAAGCAATTGAGTACAAGGCGTGGTTCTGCGGACATTGGCATACGGACAAGAGGATCGACAAAATGCACTTCCTGTTCCATTCCTTCGAATCCGATGAACAGTTCAAACAATCAATGGAGGATTGAACTATGAAAAAACTGCCCTCACTGACTGAGATGGAGCATATCACGTCCAAGGAGTTTGGAGAAAATATGGACGCCATTCTGGATCGGATTACGGATGAAGATATTGCTCTCATCATCGATCATAACAGCAAATCTTACGTTCTCTGCCCGGCGAGCTGGTTTGATCTCCGCGAGCTGAAGCATCTGGAGCTGATGGTCAGAAACGCTGTGCGGTTTGTTGTCTCCGTTGATAACTCCGATCTGACGGAAACTGTGCAGATGGTCAAGGATGTGGCTCCGGCTCTCTCGCCAGAGTGCATCGGCAGTCTCCTTGAACTGGTCAACGGTGGAGATGCCAAGGCAGGCGATAATGAGTGGGATGAACTGCGACAGGCTTTAGAAGCAGCTCTTCCGACAGCAGAAAAAAGGAATGATGAAAATATACCATGATTTACTATATCGCGGACATGCACTTCGGACACAAGAACGTGCTCCGCTTTGACAACCGCCCCTTTGCGGATACGGAGCTGATGGATGAGGTGCTGATTCACAACTGGAATGAGCGCGTCACAGACGAGGATACAGTCTATGTTCTTGGCGACGCCTTCTGGAAGAATGAAGAAAGCAGCGTGAAGATCATCCAGCGGCTCAACGGTCACAAGCACCTGATCCGAGGCAATCATGACCGAGTCCACGGCCGGCTGAGATTCCATTGGGAGAGCATCGAGCAGTATGCTGAAATCAATGACGGGAATACGCTGGTCATCATGAGCCACTATCCCATCATGTTCTATAAGAATCAGCACTATGGCTCCGTCATGCTCTACGGTCACGTACATAATACCCGAGAATGGCAGCTTGTAGAAAAGTGGAAGCACGAGCAGTGGGATATGGGCATTCCGAGCAGGCTGATCAACGTAGGGTGCATGATGGACTACATGAGATACACGCCCCGCACTCTTGAAGAACTGCTGGACGCCAATCCGATGCCGATATTCGACAGAATTCGACAAGATGGGACACCCGTCGACAGCCCTTCGGAGGACTCATGTAATGGATAACCAAGATAAGCTCATTGATGACGTTGAAGTCATCGCAAAGAAGATAAAAGAACTTCATGATTTAGCCTATGTCCGGTACTCCCGATTGGTGGATGCGGTGCTGACCGACAGCCTAACGGATGAAAAGCAGATTGAGCACATTCTTGACGGCATTTTAGACTTCGGAGATGACCTGCGTTTCCTGGAATTATCCAAGAAGCTTTGCCGCCATATCTACTACCGGTACCCGCACCTTGTGGGCAGCTTCGTAAACATGTATCGAATGCTGTTCGAGGAGAATGAGGATTCAGATGGAAATGGTGACAATTGAGGTCAGGCTCCCCAAAGAAATATATGATAAGGCTTCCGAGATTCTTGCCAGGCAGGGGCTCACAATGGAAGACGCCCTCATCCTGTTCTTCCAAGAGACAGCCAGACTCGGACGAATTCCTTTCGAGTATACAGAAGAAGATCTCGAAGAAGCCAGGAGATGGGAGAAGATGATGAACGATGATTTATGTGATGTCTGATATCCACGGAAATGCCATTCGGTTCAACTCCATCATGGAGCAGATCGATCTGCAGCCGGAGGACACCCTCTATATTCTCGGAGATGTCATTGATCGGTACCCTGACGGTATCAGGATACTCCGTTTGCTGATGAGCATGCCCAACGTACAGATGCTTCTGGGCAATCACGAATACATGATGCTGAATGCCCTGGACCGGCTTGCTAAAGACAATCCAGAGTATCCACATGCTCTGCGACTTTGGTACCGAAACGGCGGGGATATCACGCACGAGTATATAAAACACATTCGAAAGTCTGTCCGTAAGGAGATATTCGATTATCTTCACAGCCTGCCTTTGAATATCGACATTGAGGTTAACGGTCAGCCATATATCCTCGTGCATGGCGGCGCCATCGCAGCGTACCACAACTACATGTACAGGTACGATAACCAGGAAGAATATGCGGTATGGAACCGCATTTACTACTACGAGCCTGATATTGAGGGCAAAATAATCATCTTCGGTCATACACCGACATCGGAATACCAGCACAACAATCCGCTTGAGATATGGCGGTCTCCGTCAGGAGGCAAGATCGGGATCGATTGCGGGAGCGGTTTCCCGCACCCATTATCCCAGGGGCGGCATCCCGCATACGGAAGGCTTGCATGCCTTCGGCTGGATGATATGAAGGTGTTTTATTCCGAAGAAGATATCCCTGAGGAGGTGAAGGAAATTGTCTGGTGAGCTAACTCAGCCCAAAGTGGATCAATACATTCATTGGCTCAGCAGAGATGATCACTTTGGAATGCACGGCTGCGTCTACGATGATAAGAGCGACAAATTGCTTGATGAGTTCTTTGAACTGATCGAGCAGATCGCTCCGGTCTCTAAGAACGGAGTAAGGGCGCTCTGGCTTCGCGCGGAACGCGGGCCCATCGAGGATTACGGCAACGCAGAGGAAGAAGTTGCCTGCGGTGATTTCGATTCGGTAGAGGAATTCATTGAGGAATGGAAAGCATGGTTCCCGGATGAAATCAAGTGGTATCAGTTGCAGGCCGTTCAACTCAAAGACGAGGGATACAGGGCAGTCATGCTCGGCCACAAATATGTCATCGTTCAGGACAAACGCAGAGAGCCTGCCGGATTCCCGAATGAGATTTCTGAGTTTGTCCAGTGGCTGATTGATGGAGTCAAAGAATGTATCGAGATGCTCAAAGCTGGAACATATAACGGCTTCATCAAAGAAAACCTGCCTCCGGAGCATCGAACCGGCAAGATCCTTCGCAAACATTATTGGGATGTGTGGCCGGAGGCAAGAAAAGAGTTCTTTGAAGATATTTCCGCAGAGGACGTTGCTGAGTTTATTCGAAAGGCGTCTGCCCAGGGAGAAGGCTCCGAATCGATCAAGGAACGCCTGCCCTCCATGACGGCAAACGACTTCTTCCGGTTCTGTGCGATGGGATATGCGGAGAACAAATACAGCGGCTGCGACAAAACCCCGAAGGAACAGTATTACCTCCATGCGGATGGCCGGGACGATGGGCTGAGGGATCTTAATCCTGACGATCCCGAGGCATTCCATGCCTGGCTCCATGACTACTCCCGCGGAGGCGGGCATCCCTGGGAAGTATGCAGAGGCGGTAATTCAACACATGTTTCTCTGCGGCCGATGGACGACAAAGACGGATATTTCCTCTATTTGGACGGGGACGCATGGAACAGAACCATTGAGACGGTTAAGTTCTATCTTGCCCTGACGAGAGCAGGAATTCCGGTGTATCTCATTGAAGCCCACACTCTGGCAGACAGACTGGCAGAAAAAGAGTGGATCGGGATCGTGCCGGATGGAGTGATGCCTGCATATTGCGAGAGCTGGTTTCCCAACGAGCACATCATCGACTACATGAACCTGCCCTATGATGATCGGGAAAAGTTTCTTCCGTTTTGCGTGTGGTATGATGAGGAGCCGATCAAGCTTGTAACGGAGAAGGAGGCCGAACCGAAATGAGCGGAGGGTGTTGGAATTATATGAACGACTCGGCAGCAAGCGAAATCCTCGGGTATCACATCTACGTCGGTTATGGATTGGACAGCGACAAGCATGAAAAGAACTATAAGCAGGTCGTAAGAGATAACCCGTTAGGAGATCCTGAAATCTCTGCTTTGGTGTATGACGTCTTTTGTTTGCTGCACTCCTATGATTGGGCAGAGTCCGGCGACACAGACATGGACGCCTATCAGAAAGACGTGGAAATCTTCAAAAGCCGATGGTTCAAAAAGGCGAGGAAAGATCGGATCAAAGAGATGATCGATATCAGCACCGAGAAACTCAAAGAGGATCTGTATCAGGCATTCGGATTTGAAACAGAAAGCAGCAGTGAACCATGAGTTCAATGACTTTTCAGCTTCAACCCGATACAATAATCACAGACAATCAATCTTAATGACGAGGTGAATGTATATGAATTTGAAAGAAGCGTTTCGTTACCAAAACAAGCTCCAGTCCTTTATGGACGAAGCCCATGGCATCCTGGAGCGTGACGCCAATGTCACGAAGGTGGAGAACACCTATCTGCGGCACAAGGTGATGGCAGAAGCCGAGGATGAGACTGTCCTGATCGCCCCCGAAACCGAATACTATGAGCAGATCACCGATATCGCTCAGTTCCTTCTCTATCTGCTGGGAGAAAAGGACAAGCTGTTTGCGGCTATCCGCAAGGCAAAGGACGCTCTTGACATCGATATGGACAGCGAGGTCAGCCTCAATGCCACTCGGCAGAGCATCGCCCATACCTTCAAGCGGATGAACGATCTGCGCAACTCTGAGCAGACCATCTCCAATGGCGGCACCGGCTATCGCTTCAATGCCGAAGGCAATCAGATTTCCTATCGCTGCGACGTCAAGCGTGTGACTACGATCAACTATGACCGCAATGTCATCCGCACCGAGCTTGGCAAGCTGAATAAGCAGGCCGACGAGACTTCCACGAAGATCGATCTGTGCCTGGTCACTTCTAAGGTGGACTATGAGCCGCCCTTCGATGTGAACTCCAGCTTCGCCGAAGCATTCGAGGCATACACGGAAAACGCCAGGGCTTAACGCCCTGGCGCAGACCGACTATTTTGGGTGCGGCAAGATAAGAGAATACGGATACCGGTTCAGGTGCAGATGAACTATAAGGCTGCACACATCCGTAAGGATATTCCGGTTCGGCTCACCCTACGAGCCTTCATGATAGGAGAAAAGAAGCGTTCAGCTTCTCCGTCACCGCCCTACATCCTTACATCAGAACCGTTCGTTCGTCACCACCCTCATTCTTGCTTCCGAACTGACATCTCCATTGTGAGGCATGCAAGCCTAACTCGCTGGTTACGAGATTACAATGATCATTTTCTGATCTTCTTCTCCGTGAGCTGCGTCGAAAGTATGACTCGTCATGCCGCCGACAAAGCAAACGGGACAAATGGTTGAAGTTGCATCGGACTCTTGCCGTATCCAAAATAGCCGGTCATAAAATGACTTGAGCAGCAGGACTCAGCCTGCTGCTCACCGACGATATGCAGTTTTACCGCAACGGGAACCAGGATCTGATCCATCGGAACCTCAAGGAGATTCCCAAGTGCGTACAGATTATCTACAGTGGGAAGGCTTTCGCCTTTCTGCCACTTGTAGATTGCCCGAGGTTCCTCAAAGCCGAAGTAGCTCTGCAGATCTCGAACAGTCAAGCCGCGCTCCATGCGCAGGCGTCGGATGTTGTTTCCCGTGGCGACAAGGTCAATCACGGGATAGGCTTTTATGCCCATGACAATCGCCTCCTTCAAGAGAGTGATATTAAAGAATAGCAGAAAAAAGCAGAAAATGCAAGAGAAAATGCAAAAAAGGAGGCAAATTTGAGGGAAAAACTGTACTGGACAATCAGCAAGTTCTCCATCCGCTCACTGTTCTATGACTACTTCGTGTTCTTTGATACGACACCTTATCTGGCCGATCAGTTGTTCATCCGGCATGAGGTTCGCGTATGGTTCGACCGCGAGTATGCAAAAGACGGTTCTCCCTACCTCGCAATCTTCTGTCATGTCAGGAAGAAGGATGTACCGAAGTTCCTTGCAGCTCTCGAAGATCTCAAAAAAAGCATGATGCTTTGTGGGCATCCTAACTATGAGGCCGAAATCAGCAGATTCATGGACAATGTAGAAAAGATGAAAGGAGTCGTGCTCGATAATGAAAATGACGCCGCTCAAAAAGCAGAGCAAAAACGAACAGCGTAAATACTACTCATCCAAGCGAGGCTCCTGGAACGGGGTCTCGCCTATAACCCGTATTGTACAAAGCAGGAGGGTTTATGACAGAAACCGCATTAAACGAGAAGATCGACGAGCTGCAGGAGAATGATTCGAGAAATGCTCATCAGCGACAGAAAGCTCGCCGCAGGCTGCGGCGCGGCACCAGCATCAGAAAAGCAGACCGCCTGCTTCGGATAATAAACTACGGAGGCTATGCTCCGCATCGCGGATATATCGATTGGGGGTTCAGTGGAAGGACACTGCTCCATACAGGCAAATACATCAAATATCCTAAGAACAGCAACTGCCAGAGGTGGATCAAGAGAGAAACAAGCCTCCGGATTCGCAGATGCAGGGATGTTCCTGCAAAAGGCAACTATTACCGTCGGCTCTTCGATTATTGGTGGACACTGTATTGATGAGGTGAACTTGAATGGATAACAAAGATAAAATGCAGCGGGAGCTTATGAGTAAACTTGCTGAGTTGGAGAGCAAACACAAAAGACGTCTTCCCCCGGATGATATACATCTTCGCCTCCGCAGAGATATGGATAAAGCTCAGAAGGATACTCCGGTTATTTCAAAAGAGCTTTTCTGCACAGCGATCCACCTGCTCAAAGAACAAGAATCCATCGATGACGAATTCGGTCGAGCGTTACAGAAAGTCGGCAACGGTCATTTCGCATACGGGACAGAGAACAAATATCGGAAAGCTCTTCTGATGGTTCTCAAGGACGCCATCAATGATCAGTATGACTACATCGATTGGTGGCTCTACGAAGGAGCTCCCGACTATAAGATCTGGAACGAAGATGAATCAATAGAATGGGATCTTACGGAGCCGGAGGCACTGTACGATTTCATCACAATAGAATGCAAATAAGGCTTTGCCAATGCAACCGTGTCGAGATCTGCAGGTCGCGGCTCGGAGAGGCGTATCAACAGCTAATTGACCACGAAATTGCGTGTGGGATAGTCAAACCCGTGGGTGCACAGAAAGCCAGGATAGGAGTCGGAGCGGCCTGGAGGAAAGGGGCGCCAAAGGCAAAGTTTTTATTTGAGTTGCGAGGTGCAGAATGCAGATTGACATTCATAGGGAGCAAAAAACAGTTTGTATCTGGTTGAGCCGGAAAGAATCTTCCGAATACAAAAACGAGAAGAGCCCCATCCTAACACCGTTGTTTGAAGGATACAGAAAGAGAGCGTACCATATTGCCGTATTCATGTCTGGCTCGGGGGATCTATATGACAGTATGCTTGGACTGCTCCTATATAACCGCCGTAAGATGGCAGAAAAGGAATTAGGTGTTCAATGGCCGAGGTCAAGAGGATAAATCAGCATTTTGTGTTGAACTTGTGGGAACCCGCTGCTCCTGCGTTTTGCTCTTTCGCCAAACCCTATGTGGGCAGCAGACATGATTTACTGAAGGTTGCAGTCAACATGAAAAACGCCGACCCACAGAGTGAGACGGCAAAAGCAATACAAGAGTATTTTGGCGGGAATCACGGGGCTACGCACAAGATTGCATATCAGGAAATCGCGATTCTTGCTCCCGTAAGAGTATTGGCTACATCAAAAATGACTCTCCCAGGTAGAACCTGGGAGCACTTGAACGTGTGGGATTGTCCCTACAAAATGAAGTTCGATGCCGCCGAAGTAAGCCAGATCATTATACGCTACGATGGAATGTACCGTCGCTGCATAAGAGCCAAACTCACTGACCTCTGCTATGAAGGCATTAAAGGCGAATGGAGGCCGGTTGGTTCTGTACTCTTCGGAAACGCAAGCGTCATAGAATTCAACTCGGACACCGGCTCCTTTGAAAATCTCCTATATGTACAGGAAGATGTTTCTGATACCAAGGAGCAATTGGAAACAAAACTCGACAACCCCGACGAAATCATTTTGGATAGAATCTGCGATGAAGTCTTTGGGGACGGATGAGTGATTGACTTCTGTGCCAGAAATACATAAAATTAAGAGAGAGGGAGTGCTCAATTATACGAACAGCTATGCGAGGCGAGCAAATATGATCTATACCCCCGATACAAAGAAAGCTATCAAGCTATGCTTTGAGGCACATAGGAATCAAACAGATAAATCTGGGCTGCCGTATGTCTTCCATCCTTTCCACGTGGCAGAGCAGATGCCAGACGAGGAAACAACGATTGTCGCACTGCTCCATGATGTGATCGAAGATACGGCCTACACCATTGACGATCTTCGAAAAATGGGGTTTTCGGAAGAAGTGCTTGATGCGCTTGACTTAATGACTCATGACAAGAACGTGCCTTATATGGAGTATGTGGCTAAAATCAGTGAAAACGAGATCGCTCGTACCGTAAAGTTGGCTGATCTCCGACACAACAGCGATCTGACTCGTCTGGATGAGATCGATGATAAAGCTCGCAATCGTATAGAGAAGTATAAGGCAGCCATCCGGCTCCTCTCAGAATCTAAGACCTCCTTCTGCCCGTATTACGATAAAGGCACCGATACCTGGCGGGTTGATTTTCCTGATCGTGACTCCGAGGAAGGCGATCTCCTGTATGTTGCAAGCGAATATGCTCGGACAGGTCTTTATTACCCATACAATGTAGCTGTCACTGCTGGAAAGGAATACAGCGGTCATGCGCATTCCTTCGAGGGAGTCATACAGGCTTTGCTGGATGATCCTGCTGGTTTTTCGATTGCTGGATTCGAGGAGTTCTATTCAAAACAGGAACAAGAGATGCTCCTGGATATACGAAATAAGCTGATGAATAATATCGGGGAGAAAGCCAGTACAGCAGCAAAGCCCGATTCCTCTGAGCTTCTTTGAGGTCAGTAATATTCTATCAGATTCCCTGAAAAATGAAATAAACCACGAGACATCATCTTGACTCCTGGTTTATGAAGGAGAAAATGCCCTCGATAACACAAAAAAGCAAAATATCTTTTTTGGTGCAACGTGCCACTATACTGAGTCTGAACGCAATTTGCGTTCGGACTTTTTTCTTTTATCCATGCAAAGCGCTCGTGTTTTAAAATAGCATTTGAAGTGTTCACTCTTTTTGCTTGCCAAGTCAAGATGGCATCGAAAATCTTGCATTCAGGCAGCCTTAAATTCTTATAATTTTTATATTACTATTTTTATCAAACAAATAAAATTATTTTTTACTAATCTCTTATATATTTATATTAGTAAAAAAGAGGAGATTTATAAAAATCTCCTCTAAGTGCATCTATAAACTAATTTAATTATTTAGCTCTTTTCTTAGTAACAACAACTGCAGATGTAGCTACTACTGCAAGAGCTGCTATTCCTATTATAGGAAGCATGTCCTCGCCTGTGCCTACCTGTGTTTTTGATGAGCCGCCTGCTGTGCTGCTCTTTGATGTTGTTGAAGCTGTGCTGGCTGTTGAAGCGGTCGACGTTGTTGAGGCTGTGCTGGCCGTTGAAGCAACGCTTGCGGTTCCCTCGCCCGAACCAGTTTCGGCTTCAGTTGTTATCGTCCAATTCTTTATTGTCAGAGCATCGCTTGTATCTTTACCATATATTACAAATGTAACGCCTATCAGTTTTGGCTGACCGTCTGGGCCAAAGATTAAATCATAGAGCTGATCATCATCATAAAATTCGCCGTTATCTTTCTGAGCGCCCTTTAATAAATCAGATACCTTTATTGAAAGCTTATACTCGCCCGCAGGTATATGATTGTTAACAGCTTCTACTCCTGCCGCTTTGACTATTGCAGGGTCAACGCTTGCTGTAGCGGCGGCGCCAAAGTTAAATTTCATCTGCCAGCAGTCACTGTCAGTGCCTTCAAATTTAATGTCAAAATTCAAATAATAATCCGGCATTAATGTTACAATGCCGTTCGCACCAGTTGTATCCTCTACACGTGCGTTCGGATATCCATACGGATGCTGTCCTGTCGGCCATATCTTCATTCCGTCCGCTGATGCTTCGCCATTCATATATGTAGACTCTGCAAGGGCTCCGCTCCAAGAACCGTCAGTAGACGACTGCCACGCTTCAATATCGTCTACAGGCAAAGTATACATTGTGTCTGCTGATGCGGTCATCACAAATGTTGACATAGCCGCTGCCAATGCAAGTGTAACTACCGCACTTATTATCTTTTTCATCCTATACCTCTCCTTTTTTAATTTGTATATTTATTATAATACTTATTTCTATATATCGCAATACTTTTGTAATAATTTTGTTATAATTATTTAATATCAAAAAATATTTAAACATTAAAATAATAATATAATCATTTTGCTCAACTAATATATTTAATTTTGCTTGTATAAATAAATTTATTTATGTATAATGACTAAATAAATAATATTATAAGGGAATGATAAATTATGCCAAAATGGTTAAAAAATGCAGTTTTCTATGAAATTTATCCGCAAAGCTTTCAGGATTCAAACGGTGACGGCATAGGCGATATTAACGGTATAATCAGTCGACTTGATTATATCCTCGGGCTCGGATGCAACGCTATATGGCTGAATCCATGCTTTGATTCTCCTTTTACCGACGCCGGATATGACGTGCGCGACTATTATAAGGTAGCTCCGCGCTATGGCACAAACGAAGATCTTAAAACGCTTTTTAGCGAGGCGCACTGTCGTGGCATGCATGTAATTTTAGACCTTGTCGCTGGGCATACATCTTACGACAATCCATGGTTTTTGCAGTCTATGCTGCCAGAAGAAAATAAGTACAGCCACAGATATGTGTGGACCGACAGCATTTGGCATTCTCCCGCCAATGTGCCGGAACTATCGGGCTGCTTAAGAGGAATTTCCAACCGCGACGGCTGCTGCGGCACAAATTATTATTCTACTCAGCCTGCTCTTAATTACGGTTTTGCCAATATAAGCGAGCCGTGGCAGATGCCGGTTGATGCGGCGCCAGCCGTCGCAACCAGAGAAGAAATGAAAAACATTATGCGATTTTGGCTCAACATGGGCTGCGACGGTTTTAGAGTCGATATGGCAGCCTCCCTTGTAAAAAACGACCCGGATAAATCAGCAACTATAAAGCTGTGGCAAAACTTTAGACAATTTTTGGACGAAGAGTTTCCTCAGGCCGCTATTGTTTCAGAGTGGGGGGACCCGGAAAAATCACTTAAGGCGGGCTTTCATATGGACTTTTTACTGCATTTTGGCCCATCCCGTTATAACGACCTTTTTAGATGCGATGAACCGTATTTTTCCCGCCGCGGTAAAGGTGATATTTCTAAATTTGTAAATAAATATAATGAATACAGACAGTGCGTTAACGGCAATGGATATATCTGCCTGCCCACGGGAAATCATGATATGGCAAGAATGAGGCGCTATTTAGATGAAGATGAAATGAAAGTCGCCTTTGCCTTTATTTTATCAATGCCCGGCGTGCCATTTATATATTACGGCGACGAAATAGGCATGAAATATTTAGAGGGCGTTAAATCTGTTGAAGGCGGATATGAGCGCACTGGCTCACGCTCGCCAATGCAATGGGACAGCAGCACAAACGCCGGCTTCTCCAGCGGCAGGCCGGAGGATTTATACATAATGATTGATGCTGACAACATGCGTCCTACTGTAGAAAATAGCATTAGCGACGCTAATTCTCTGTATAATGAAACAAAAAAGATTATTTCTCTGCGTATGGAGCACACGGCGCTGCAGGCAGATGCCGATATTGAGTTTATTTATGTGAAAGAAAACGAATATCCGCTAATTTATAAACGCAGCAGTGAAAACGAGGACATTCTTATTGCAGTAAATCCGTCTGGTGCTGCTAAAAGCGTGGATTTAACCTCTGCTTTGTCAGGTCATTTCACAAATGGCGATACACCGCGTATGTTATATTTCTGCGGAGAAAAGGCCGCTTTCAACAGCTGCACCATAACCATTCCGCCGGCAAGCGCTTCGTATTTTATACTGTAGTATAATTTTAATCGTGGCATGCAACGGGTAATAATATATTATTAGTCGGAAAATTAATCGCACTTACATATTTTACTTCTATATCTGATATCGCCGCAGTTTAACTGGTGATACGCTTATAAAAGCAGCATATAAAAAGACTAGTGTGCTCCTTTAAAAATTGCATTATATGCTCCGCAGAAAAAATTGCAGATTTTAAACATTTTGGCACACCTCTACTAAACAAAATCACGATTAATTCTTATGCTGTTTTAGAAAAATTTTATTCTAATAGATTAGTTCTCTCTATCTTTATTATTCTTGCTATCTAACATAAACACTATTGTTTCAAAGGCCAAGAAACCGTCTTGTAAGTATCGCTCACAAGACGGCTTCTTTTGTTGTTTAAGCAAGCCCCGATTGAACCAGTGGAAATGAAAGCTGCAGCAAAATAAAATCCTGCTGATGTAAAACAGCAAAGAGGTTTGGCGGCCATATTGAAAAGTAGGTCGGGAGGTTTTGACGCATGAGGAAAAGTCAGCACAACAAAATCAAAACCACCAGTTTACTGGTGGTTTTGATTTTTATAATATTATTAAAACAAGCAAATTTTATAATCTTAAAGTTTACAGCAATCAGTTAAACTCCAGCTGCTCCTTTATTTTTGTCTCAAACTTGCTCTTTGACACCTGCTTTGGCACCTCGCATGGATAATTTCCCGTAAAGCATCCGTCGCAGAAATCGCAATTTTCCGTGTCTGCTATTTTCCTTACATCCTCAAGGCTTAGATATTCCAAGCTGTCGGCGCCTATGTCCTTGCATATTTCATCAAGCGTACGGCGACAGGCTATTAGCTTTTCTTTGCTGTCAATGTCCACGCCAAAGTAACACGGATTAGTAAAGGGCGGTGACGATACCCTTACATGTACTTCAGTGGCGCCGGCGTTTCTCAGCAGCTTTACTATTCTTGCGCTGGTAGTGCCTCTCACTATAGAATCGTCTATCATAATAACACGCTTGCCGTCGACAACCGCTTTAAGCACATTAAGCTTTATTCTCACGGCATTGTCGCGCATTATTTGCGTAGGCTGTATAAAGCTTCGGCCGACATATCTGTTCTTTATAAATCCAACGCCGTACGGTATTCCCGACGCTCTTGAATAGCCAAGCGCCGCATCCAGTCCCGAGTCGGGTACACCTATTACCACATCCGCCTCGACCGGATGACTTTTGGCTAAGAACTCACCCGCACGCAAACGCGCCTCGTGCACGCTGGCGCCCTCTATAACGCTGTCGGGACGAGCTATATAAACATATTCAAACACGCATATATGCGGCTTTTTATTTACGCAGTGCGTACGTATCGACTTTATTTCGCCGTCTTTTATTACTACTATTTCGCCCGGCTCTATGTCCCTTACAAATTTAGCGCCTATAGTGTCAAACGCACAGCTCTCAGATGCAACTACATATCCTCCGTTTTGCGTCCTGCCTATGCACAGCGGCCTAAAACCGATTGGGTCTCTTGCGGCTATAAGCTTTTGCGCCGACATTACGACCAAAGAATATGCACCCTTTAAATCATACATCGCTTTTTCTACGGCGCCCTCTATCGAATCGCTTTCGAGCCGAGCATTAGTTATAAGATATGCTATAACCTCAGTATCGTTGGTGCCGTGGAAAATTGCGCCGTTCATTTCAAAGCGGCGGCGGAGTTCATATGCATTAGTTATGTTCCCGTTATGGCAAAGAGCCAATGGCCCCTTTATATGCTTAACAACCAACGGCTGTGCATTATGGCGCTTGACGTTTCCGGTTGTAGAATATCTTACATGCCCTATCGCCATTTTTCCGCTTCCAAGCGATGCTAAACGCTCCGGATTAAACACCTCGTATACAAGGCCCAAATCTCTGTAATGCGTTATAACTCCCCTGTCGTTTACCGCTATTCCGCAGCTTTCCTGCCCGCGGTGCTGAAGCGCGTAAAGCGCAAGGTAAACCTGAGACGCTACATCACATGAAGTGTTTTCGGCTATTCCGAAAACACCGCATTCTTCCTTTATCTTTATATCATCATGCATATAACAGACCTATCCTTCTGACAATTATTTGCTGAATACGCGCTTTAATATTTCATTATAAGCCTCGACTTCTCCGCCAAGGTCGCGGCGGAACCTGTCTTTGTCCAATTTCTCCATTGTAGTCGCGTCCCAAAAACGGCAGGTGTCGGGCGAGATTTCATCCGCAAGTACAATTTTGCCGTCAGAGGTCTTGCCAAACTCCAACTTGAAGTCTACCAAAATTATATTCAAGTCCTTTAAATAATCCGTCAGCACTTTATTTACTTTAAATGCATAATCGGCTATTGTATCAAGCTCTTCGCGGGTGGCTATACCAAGCGATATTATGTGATAGTCGTTTATCAGCGGATCGCCAAGGTCGTCGTTTTTGTAACTGTATTCAAGCGATGGAGCAATAAGCTTTGTTCCCTCTTTTACGCCATATCTCTTTGAAAAAGAACCTGCCGCTATATTTCTTATAATAACCTCTAACATTATTATATCGACTTTCTTAACAGCCGTTTCCCTGTCTGATAATTCCTTAACAAAGTGCGTTGGTATGCCGTTTTCCTCAAGTATCTGCATAAAATGATTAGTTACTCGGTTATTTATAACGCCCTTGCCGGAAATCGTCCCCTTTTTCTCGCCGTTAAATGCCGTTGCGTCGTCTTTATAATCGACTATGTATATATCCTTTTCGTCCGTGTCATATACGCGCTTAGCCTTGCCCTCGTATATCATTTTTCCTTTTTCCATCTGCAAACAACTCCTATCCGCCTAATAAACTCCCATAAAAGCTCTCTTATTAATAAAAATACATTATTATTCTGCACTTAAAATTAACATATGTCAAGTTTTTTTTACTTCCATTTTTTAATATTATTATTACATATAGTTTACCAACCCCAAGATGACATTTTTTGTTTAATAATATAATTTCGCCGATTTGTCTTATCTTGATTACAAATTGAAAGACATGCGGAATTATATAATTTAACCTATGAACATGATGAATATTTTGCATAGCAATCGGTTATTTGACCTTTATAAGCCTATTTCATAATTAGAGATTTTTCTATTTAATAAAAAACAACAGGGCTAAAAGCCCTGCCGTCTTTAAGGAATGTAAGGTTTTAATCTTTAGTTATTATTTGCTTCTCTTTTTGCTGACTACAACAGCAGACGTAGCTACTACTGCAAGAGCTGCTACTCCTATTACAGGAAGCATGTTCTCGCCCGTTCCAACCTGGCTGCTGGATGTTTTATTTCCGCCGGTCGAAGATGCTTTGCTACCAGTCGATGTTGTTGAACCACCAGTTGAAGCTGTAGATGTTGTCGAGCCGCCTGTTGATGCAGTTGACGTCGTACTGCTGCCAGTATTTATATCGTCAAAAGAACCGTCTGTGCCAAGAGAGAAATCTCTTATTGTAAGAGCATAGTCCTTATCGGAGTTCTCACCCGGCTTATTTGTCGCCATCTGGAAATTAATAGTTGTTAACCACCTGTTTCCGCCATCGCCGAATACTTTATCATAGTTGTTTGTATCATTATCAGCATCATATGCTTTTATGAGATCCTCTAAGTCAAGAACAACATTGTATGTTCCAGAAGGAAGCTGACTAGATGTGTTCTCCTTAAGTTTCTCGTTACCTGTTGCTGCAGCAATATACTTTGCAATCTGCATACGGTTTGTGCCAGCAGCATTAAACGCAATCTCTACATTCCAACGAGCGTCCCAAGCGCCATCCGGTCCGTCAAGCGTTACATCAATGTGTAAATCATCGCCATTGGAAACCTGTGTAATTCCCGATCCAACATTGAGAAGGAAGTTCGGAATCTGAACTGTTGTTGCTGTATCGGGGAACCATACTTTCATTCCTTCGCCCCCGGGCAGCTCCTCTGCCGACAAATCAGCAGTTTCGTCAAGTTTAGGGCTGTTTAGCATCCATGTGCCCCAATCGCCAGGAGCAAATGGGATGGTATAGTATGTTTCCGCTGATGCTACCGTAGTGCTCAATGCCAATGATGCCGCTACAGCAGTTGCCGCTATAGCACTAATAATCTTTTTCAAATTAATCTACCTCCAAATATTTTATAATTAATAATATGAGACAATTTAATTATTTAGCTCTTTTCTTAGTAACAACAACTGCAGATGTAGCTACTACTGCAAGAGCTGCTATCCCTATTACAGGAAGCATGTTCTCGCCCGTTCCAACCTGGCTGCTGGATGTTTTATTTCCGCCGGTCGAAGATGCTTTGCTACCAGTCGATGTTGTTGAAGTCGTTGAGCTTGGAGATTCAGAACTGGCAGTAGAGCTGCTCTCACTACCACCATCACTGGCCGAATCAGTTACACTAAGCTCGCTTATTGTCAGCTTTGCATTAGGTGCATATTTACCAGTGCTTATATAAAGTCTTATTGCTACAACGGTGGGATCTCCTCCCTCTCCATATATAGCATCATAGGCAGTCTCATCAACAGCTTCCTTTACGGCATCAGCAAGATTTATAGAAATGTCAGCCGTGCCGGGGAAAATATTATTTTGGCCTGAAACTTCAATGTTTGCTGCTGCACCAATAGCTTTATTAATATTAGCCTCAATATTCATACCGTTTTGCTGAGCAGCAAATGTTAAAACTACTCCCCATGTGTGAGCCCAAGCATTATCCAACGAAGAATCATTTACATAGTTAGCCTTAAGATTAAACACATCTGCTTCATCCGCTTCAAAAAGTCCATTCTGAGCATCCGCCAGTTTAATATACGGATAAAAAGCCGTTGCCTTATCGTTCATATTTATGACAAGTGAGCCATTATCAACTACAGCGTCTATCCAACTGTCGTCGCTGTCCAGCTGAACGTCACCTGTGCTGGCCAGCCATGCGCTTACATCATCTAATGGTGCTTCCCATTTTGCTTCTGCCGCAGATGCCGTTGTCATAGCCATAACTGCCGCAGAAACAGTTAGTGCTATTGCAACAAAGATACTTGTTATCTTTCTCATTTTTATCACCCCTGTTAAAGATTAATTAATTTTAACTATATTTTTTATTAAATTCAAGATTATTATTTGCTAAAAATAACACTTTTATATTGTATATTTTCAATAATTTAAAATTACAAAAGTTTGCTTTTTTATCCATATTTTGAAATTAAAAAGGACAGCTTAAAGCTGTCCTTTTAATAAAATAATATTCAATTTCTTTAAATATTATTTAGCTCTTTTCTTAGTAACAACAACTGCAGATGTAGCTACTACTGCAAGAGCTGCTATCCCTATTACCGGGAGCAGGTTCTCGCCTGTACCAACCTGTGTCTTTGATGAGCTGCCTGTTGTGCTGCTCTTTGAACCAGTTGAAGCTGTGCTGGCTGTTGAACCAGTTGAAGCTGTGCTGGCTGTTGAACCAGTTGAAGCCGTGCCACCGTTGCCAGTACCCTCGAAAGAGCCATCTGTGCCGAGTGAGAAGTCTCTTATTATGAGATGATTATCTTTGTCTGAGTTTTTGGCCGGATCGGTTGTTGCAACATTGAAGTTGATAGTTGTCAGCAGTCTGGTGTTGTCAGCGCCGCTGTTCCAAATCTTATCATAGTTAGTTGTGTCGTTATCAGCATCATATGCCTTTATAAGCTCTTCCATATCAAGAACTACATCGTATGTGCCGGAAGGAAGCTGGCCATAATCATTCGGCTGAAGCTTATCGTTTCCTGTTGCTGCAGCAATATACTTAGAAATATTCATACGATTGGTGCCAGCGCCATTAAAGCCAATCTCTACAAACCAACGCATATCCATAGCGCCATCATCGCCCTCAAGGGTTATGTCTATGTGTAAATCATCGCCCTTGGTAACCTCAGTAATTCCCGCGCCAACGTTGAGAAGGAAGTTTGGAATCTGAACTGTTGCTGTATCTGGGAACCATACTTCCATACCTTCAGATGTCTCTTCTGCTCCCAAGTTTTCAGTCTCATTGAGCATCGGGTTGTTTACCATCCATGTTGACCACTCGGCAGGATCCATTGGAATGGTATAGTACGTTTCTGCTGACGCTACTGTTGTGCTAAGCGCCAATGATGCTGCTATAGCTGTTGCAGCTATAGCACTAATGATTTTTTTCAAATTAATCTACCTCCAAAAAATTTTTTTATATTAATTTTATAATATAAAACTAATTTAATTACCCAGCTCTCTTTTTAGTAACAGCAATTGTATATATAGCTGCTGCCGCAAGAACTGCCACACTGAATATAGGAGCTATGCTCTCGCCAGTATCGACCTGTGGAACTGATGAATTGGTTGTTATGCTGCTATTAAAAGATTCTGCTGAAGTGCCGCCAGATATCATTGAAGCTGTTGAATTAAACGATTCGTTGGTGTCGCTATCTGCTCCACCGACTCCGCTCGTTATGCTCAAACGTCTCAAAGTCAGCTTTGTCTCCGGCGCGTATTCTCCCGTCGCAATATATAATCGTACAGCTATTACCGTACTGTCACCATTTTCACCATATATTGCTTCATAATCTTCTTTTGTTGTATCTCTCCTAACAGCCGCGGCTAAATCTATAGATACATCTGCAGTTCCCGCAAGCAAATTGCCACTCTCTGAAATATTTATATCATCATCAGCCAAAGCTATAGCCTTGTTTACATTTACATCAATATTAATTCCATCACTGTTCTTGGCAGCAAATGTTAATACTAAACCAAAATTATGAGCTTGTGCATTGTCCGAAGATTCATCAGTATCAAACGTTGCATTAAAATTTAATGCATCGCCTTCCTCTGCCTCAAATAAGCCTTTTTGTGAATCTTTTACTTTAACATATGGATAAAACACTCTACAACGTTCATTTTCATTTACTACAAGAGCACCATTTTCTACTTTGGCATCCAACCAGCATTCGTCGCTATCAAGAGCGATATCACCTGTACTGCCTACCCATGCATCTATATTATCTATTGGTGCTTTCCATTTTATATCCAGTGCCGATGAGGTTGTTACCGCAATTATCAGAAATGTTGTTGTAAATGCAGCCGTTAATATTTTAACTAACCTTTGCATAAAACAACTCACCTTCATTTCTTGCTATATTATATCACCATTCAAAAAAATTTCAACCACTATATATTGATTGCAATAAAAATTTACTTTTTAATTAGAAGTATTTTACAAAATATATAATTCAAATTATGCATTTTAAATATTTACACTATTTATTTTTCACAATTAAATAAATATAATCTGTTATTTGTCAAAATGAAGATATTTATTATCTTTTTTACTTAATTTGCTAAATTTAATAAAAAAGAGCGCAGATTTTACTGCGCTCTTTTTAGCTGCTTATATACTAGAAGCTTATTTATTACTTACTTCTTTTTTTACTGATTACTACAGCCGAAGCTGATACTACAGCCAGAGCAGCAACCGCTATTATCGGCACCAAAGCTTCGCCTGTATCTACCTGTGCAACCGATGAAGTATTGCTTGTCGTAGATGCTGTGCTTGTTGTTGTGCTTGTCGTCGTTGAAGCATTGCTTGATGTCGAAGTCTCGGATGAAGATGATGCAGCTTCAGAAGAACTCTGTACATCTGATGACGACTGAGTCTCTGAAGAGCTCGGTGTCTCTGATGAAGATGATGGTGTAGATGAAGATGATGGTGTAGATGATGAAGATGTATCATCTTTATTTGTTACACTGAACTCGTTAATAGTCAAAGCAGTGTCAGCACTTTGATCAGCAAAAGCAAGATAGAACTGTATATAGTTTACTTCTGTTCCTACACCCATAATATCTGCAAGGTCAATAGACGCTACTACATCTGTGCCAGTCGTAGTCAGGAATCCGCCTCCGTCAGGAGAGTAGGCTGCGCCGGAAGCCTCAGCTATGGCTTCACTCAAATTCACATATGTCTGAGTAGCCTTGTTGTACAAGCTGACTTTCCAAGACCATCCCGCATTGCCAGGAGTGGTATATCTCAGATTTACATTCAGCATATCTCCTTC
This sequence comes from Bacillota bacterium, assembly GCA_030842085.1. Taxonomy (GTDB): domain Bacteria; phylum Bacillota; class Clostridia; order Oscillospirales; family Acutalibacteraceae; genus Timburyella. The sequence continues at coordinate 53,184 of JAUUSE010000002.1, forward strand.
TTTTACAGTAAAGAAAGTTTTGGCGTCGCCGCCCTCAAATCCTAATGTTGAACCTGTAGCGCCGGTGAAATTAGTAAAGGATATAACATCGTCGGTAACATTTATATCAAAAGCTGTGATATCTTCAAAATTCGGATAAGTACCGCCTGTACCATTACCAAAGTCACGCCACTGAACCTTTGTATCAGTAGTGGCATCCTCTACTAATGACCATGCTTCATCAGAAGGGGTGGACGGGTCTGCTCCAGTAAATGCATCCGGACCGCCTACGGCAATCTCATTAAGTATAAACGCCTGATCCTTATCGGAGTTTCCAGCAGGATCGGTCGTGATGTAATTTATATTTATGGTGGTCAGCCAATTATTTCCGCCCTCGCCGAATATCTTGTCATAGTTTGACCTGCCGTTCTCAGCATCGTCAGTCTTAATAATCTCTTCTATGTCAAGAACTACGTCATATTCACCCTGAGGTAACTGACCATATGTATTTGCTTCAAATTCTGCTGCCTCACCAATATATTTACCAATATTAATACGAGCAGGGGTGGTGCCTGCAGCGCTGAATCCAATTTCTAAGAACCAACGAGTGTCATTTAGACCCGGAGTACCCTCAATCGTTACATCTACATGCAGCTTGTCGCCTTTTTCAACGCGAACCAGTCCGCTGCCGTTGTTAATAATAAAATTCGGGATTTGAGTCGTTGCCGTTGCAGGGAACCAGACTTTCATCGCACCGTCGGCCGTCTTCTCTGCAGAAAGCTGATCGGTGTTGTCAAGGGTCGGGCTGCCTAGAAGCCATGTGCCCCACTCAGAAGGATTCGTCGGAACTGCATACTTTACTGTGTCCGTTGAAGGGACAGAAGATGACGCACCCTCAGATGAGGAAGAGTCAGCTACAGTTCTTGTGAATGATATATCATTTATCTGCATTGTAGTAGTTGTGTCATTATACACGCCCTGCAGATTGCCATACTTAATTGTTATATAATTAAGCGTTGCCTGACCGTCGGCAAATATGTCAGTTTTGCTTAACGCGGTCATCAGCTCAGACATAACAAATGTCTTATCGACGGTAACATCTGTATCGGCAACTCTGTTAGACCAAAGATAGCCCTGATCTGAGCAGGCGCCGAGCTGAGTCTGAACTTCAACCTCGCCGCTGGCAAAACCAAGCACAACTTTAATGCCCTGGATTCCGCCATTAGCATTGCTGCCAACATGGAAGACAAAATCAAGATTTATTTTGTCATCTTCTTTAATGACAATATCGCCGGTCTTTATTTTTGTGTACATATCCGGTGCAAAAGATGGGAAAGAAGGCTGATTTTCGCCCTTAAGCGAAAACTTAATATATCCTTCGCCTTCTTCGGCATTCATAGACGAATCAGCATCATTAATGCTTATATCAGAATATCCGTCTATTTGCTTTCTTACAAGCCAATTGTCATCTGTAAGAGGGACTGAATACACTGTTTCTTCAGCCGCTGAAACAGACGTTATTGCTATAACTGTAAGAGATGCAAGCATAGCCACAGCAATAAGAATGCTTATAATCTTTTTCATTTTTACAACTCCTTCTATTAATTGTAAGATTATTATAACATTTTATTAATAAATTTCAATATTCGCATTAAAAAAAATTCAACAAATATATATATTATAATATTTGCAAAAAACATAAAATAACTGATTAAAATTACAAATTAATCAATTTTAGGAAAATAATGGATTTTACAAATTTTTATTTTCAAATTAAGTAAATTTTTCTGCGATAAATTAACATGTATCAATTCTTTATTATTGCCGAAAATATATTTAGCTTTATTTTCGGAGGTTTCTATGAAATATTTAAAGCTGCCAGCCGGATTTATGTTTGGCGGCACATTATATGTACTGATTGAAATATTGTGGCGCGGATATTCTCATTACAGCATGTTTATCGCTGGCGGACTTGGATTTTTGCTTTTTATGGCGGTTAACCGACATTTAGTCAAAAAAACAGGCTATCTTTTTTCAGCTGTGATTTGTGCCATTGGAATCACCGCCATTGAATTTGTTTTAGGCTATATTTTTAATATATGGCTCGGCCTTAACATATGGGATTACAGCAATATCCCTCTTAACTTTATGGGGCAGATTTGTGAGCTTTATTCTACAATTTGGATTTTTGTATCCCTCGCTGGTCTTAAACTCGAAAGCTATCTCAGTTCAAAAACAAACACGCTTTTCGGCAAAATTAGCTTGAGCAGAAATAATTATACATTTAAATAATTATATAAAGCTTAAATCAATATGCGTCGGCGCTATTACAGCGCCGTTTTTATTTTTTAACCAAAAGCGAATTCATCTCTTTGCAGCCAACTGGTAAAATGATTTTTAGCGCATTTTCTGACCAAATAGCAATCTCTGTTTATATTACCATCAATTATCACCGTTGTTAATAATGCATCATGTGCATGCATGTTTACTGATTTTGCATTAATGCTATATCTAGTCTGTCAGCGCCGAATTTCGGAATATATAAATTATAACTTATACATTACTTTCTTTACCGTAACTTATTATGTAGATATAGCTAAGCATACCATATTACATACAGAAAGATTAATATTAAATTATTTATACGCGCTGGCAAAGCTTAACTTTTAGATTAAATACGATACGAGTTTAACCATTTTGCGGAATTATTTTTGTTTTATCAAGCTTGCTACTACATTACCAAACAGTTTTTGCTATTGAAACATCATTTATAAAAAGTCCCTTTTTTATGTATAAATATGCATTAAGTTGATTTACGCTCTTGAATATGTGAATAAAATATGATAAAGTATAGTTTAATCTAATATTATTACGATTTTGCTCTGTAAATGTAGAATTTGCAGACATGCTTTGAGGAAAGGTAAGTGGATTATATGAAAAAGATAATTGCACTGGCAATTATATGCGCGGCTGTGCTGACTTTGTTTGCCGGCTGCCAGAAAAATGAAGCTGCACAAATTGGCAGCGCTGCCGACCTTGTCGGTAAACGTATAGGTGTACAGGAAGGCACTACAGGTGAATCTTATGTACAGGACAATGTTGAGGGCGCAAAACTCTCTTCTTACAAGTCGGGTATGGACGCGGCGCTCGCCCTTAAAAACGGCCAGCTTGACGCTGTCGTTCTTGACGAACTGCCGGCACAGGAGATTGTTAAGCAGAACGACGATTTAAAGATTTTAGATGAAAGCCTTACTACGGAATCTTATGCTATAGCTGTGCGCAAGGGAGATACAGAGCTGCTTAACAGCATTAATGCCACACTTAAGAGAATTAAAGAAGATGGCACATTTGAGAATTTTACTAATGCGTTTATGCCGGCAAGCGGCGAAATAAACGTGCTCCAGCCGAGAGAGACAAGCGGAGATACAATTAAAATGGGTACAAACGCCGCCTTTAAACCGTTTGAATATCTTGAGGGCAGTGATATTGTAGGATTTGACATTTGCCTGTCTGCGGAAATCGCCGCCGACGCTGGTAAAAAGCTTGAGGTTGTAAATATGGACTTTAATGCTCTCATTACTGCGCTTGCGGCCGGTACGGTTGACTTTGTTGCTGCCGGCATGACGGCTGACGCTGAGCGTATGCAGAGTGTAGATTTTTCTGACCCATATTACGATGCTACACAGGTCATAATCGTTAAAAAATAGAATTACTTTGATACTGCAGTAATTCTGCTGCAGTGATGTTATACAAAATAACGCAACGGGGCGGACTGTTCCGCCCCTGATTTTATCAAGGGAGGGAAACAGCTTGTCTATTTGGGAGCAGATATACAACAATCTTATTGCGCAAGATAGATGGATGCTTATTCTGCGCGGACTTGGCACAACACTGCTTATCGCTTTCGGAGCTATTATAATAGGTACTGTTATCGGTATCATTATTTGTCTGTTCCGCATGTCTAACATAAAAATTCTGCGCTGGATTGGCACGCTTTACATAACCGTTATACGCGGTGTTCCTGTTATTACTCAGCTTATGATATTTGCTTTTGTCATTTTTGCGCCTTATGGAATGCCTCTTAATTTAGTCGCCATAATAGGATTTGGCGTTAACTCCGGCGCATATGTTTCGGAAATATTCCGCGCCGGCATTCAGGGCGTCGACGTCGGCCAGATGGAGGCAGGGCGTTCATTGGGCCTTAAAAAGTGGCAGACTATGGTGAAGATTATATTCCCACAGGCCTTTAAAAATATTTTGCCTACATATACTAATGAGTTTATTGTGCTTATTAAAGAGACATCGGTTGCAGGCTACATAGCTATTCAGGACCTTACAAAGGTCGGCGATATGATTCGAAACGCCACGTTTAACGCTTGGGTTCCGCTTATCACCACCGCCGTTATATATCTTATTCTTACGCTGGGTCTTGCTAAGCTCTTCTCTTTACTGGAAAGGAGGCTCGCCCGCAGTGATAGAGGTTAAAAATCTGTGCAAAAATTTTGGCGATAACCATGTGCTTAACGGCATAACCGAAACTATTAAAAAGGGTGAAAAAGTAGTCGTTATCGGACCGTCAGGTTCGGGTAAAAGCACTTTTTTGCGCTGCCTTAATCTGCTGGAGACACCGACGAGCGGTGAAATCTGGTTTGAGGGCCAAATGATTAATGAAAAAGGCGTAAATGTCGACGAGCTGCGCCGCAAAATGGGAATGGTGTTTCAGCACTTTAATCTGTTCCCTCACCTAACAGTTATGCAGAATATAACCCTCGCGCCTGTCACGTTAAAGCTTCAGTCTAAAGAGGAAGCCAGTGAAAACGCTTTAAAATTGCTTAAGCGCATAGGGCTGTTGGATAAGGCAGACGCATATCCGTCTATGATATCCGGCGGGCAGAAGCAGCGCATTGCCATTGTCAGGGCGCTGGCAATGAATCCAGATGTAATGCTGTTTGACGAACCTACCAGCGCGCTTGACCCTGAAATGGTTGGCGAAGTGCTGGAGGTTATGAAAGAGCTTGCCGCTGAGGGTATGACAATGGTTGTCGTAACTCATGAGATGGGATTTGCCAGAGAGGTCGGAACAAGGGTGTTGTTTATGGACGAGGGGAAAATCCTTGAGCAAAACGAGCCGCATGCGTTTTTTGCAAATCCACAGCACGACAGACTGAAAGACTTTCTCGCTAAAGTATTGTAATTAACTTTTAAGCCTCCGGCATAGCCGGAGGCTTTTAATATGCATTATAACGGCCGCAGCAAGCATCTTAAAACGCGCAATTTTATTTTTGTCTACATCCGATTTGCGTACTATCCGTACAATATAAAGTACGCCGCTGTGGCGTCTTAGCGTTTATATTCGCCATTTTTGCGGGTTTTCGGCTTTCTGCCGGCAAAAGGATTGCTGAGAGATAATACCATCAACACCGATTCTTTTGGTGTCTGACGCGCATTCTGAGGACGGCAAAATTTGAAATAAGCAAGTCATGACCACCCGTAAAACGGGTGGAATGAAAGAGTCCTAATGGCATGCTGCCGGCAAGCGTCTCAAGACGCACGGAATTTTTCTCCTGCATCACTTGCCCCACAGACCGCAAACTGGCTATTACTGCTTTTATGACAGCTTCCCGCCATTGCAAAACTGTTTTTACTATCTCGCTTCGCTCGCAGCTTGATGCTAAGATTTTTTACCTTTTACCTGCAAAGCCGGTGGTATTCCGCTAAAGCAAGCAAAATAAAACTCTATGTAAATGATATCATTCACATAGAGTTTTATTGTTTTCCACTTACTTGGCATATATCAGCATTTTGCCAATACTGCTTTATGTTTCTTCTGCGATTTGTCGATGGATTTTTTAATCAATCCAAGTATGTTGCAGATTATTCCTCTTCATTCCAGCTGTACATCTTGCGAAGCTCTTTACCAACCGACTCGAGCTGATGCTCGGCCTCTCTTTTCCTCATAGCGAGGAAGTTTGCGCGGCCGCCGGCCTGATTTTCCGCTATCCACTTGCTGGCAAATCTGCCGCTCTGGATATCGTCGAGGATGCGCTTCATTTCCTTTTTCGTCTCCTCTGTTATAAGGCGCGGGCCGGCAGTATAATCGCCGTACTCAGCCGTGTCGGAGATAGAATAACGCATCTTTGCAAAGCCGCCCTGATATATAAGGTCTACTATGAGCTTCATTTCATGTATGCACTCAAAATAAGCATTCTTCGGATCATAACCCGCTTCTACCAGCGTTTCAAAGCCAGCCTTCATAAGCGCTGTTACACCGCCGCAGAGAACCGCCTGCTCACCAAACAGGTCGGTTTCAGTCTCAACCCTGAACGTAGTCTCCAATACGCCGGCACGTGCTCCGCCTATGCCAGCCGCATATGCAAGCGCTATGTCCATTGCGCGGCCGGTGTAGTCCTGCTGTATTGCTACCAGGCAAGGTACGCCCTTGCCCTCGACATACTCGCTGCGAACTGTGTGGCCCGGGCCCTTAGGCGCTATCATAAATACGTCTATATTTGCTGGAGGAACTATCTGACCAAAATGTATGTTAAAGCCATGGGCAAAAGCCAGAGCATTGCCCTCCTCAAGATTAGGCTCTATGCTCTCTTTATAAAGCTTAGCCTGCTTCTCGTCGTTTACCAGTATCATTATTACGTCTGCCTGCTTTGCAGCATTGGCGGCAGTGTCTACCCTAAGGCCTGCCTCTTCAGCCTTTTTCCATGATTTGCTGCCCTCATAAAGTCCGACTACAACGTCTACACCGCTTTCATGCAGGTTAAGCGCATGCGCATGTCCCTGGCTGCCGTATCCTATTATGGCTACTGTCTTACCCGCTAATGCGCTTATATTGCAGTCGCTTTCGTAAAATATTTTTGACATAGAAATTCCTCCTATTTTATTGTGAAATATATCACTATGCTTTTAAAGCATGTTGGCAATTTTATTCGGCCCATCAGCAGATAAATGCTCGGCCTAAAATCGGCTTTTAATGCTTTTAATATCAGCTTGCCGGATTTCAGCAAAACGCTTGATAAAACACGAGACCGTAACACCGCAAATGCAGCCGTTTATGCTCGGCGTCTTTTCTGCATACGGCAGATAATGCCGCTTGTCCAATGTGTATACCTATTTACCGCCGGCTGATGGCGGATTTATTTACCTTTATGCATATATCTTCACAGTATGCATAAGGCTGTCTTTCAAGATATTATAGCACAACTGCGTTAATAGTACAAATTATTTTCTCACCGTCGACGAGCCCTTTTCTACTGCTATGGCGCCGGTGCGCACCGCCTCTTTTATGCCGTACGGCTCGAGCAGTGCCTGAAGCGTCTCCGTACGCTCTACCGTGTCGCAAAATTCCAGTGTTATTGTAGTCTTTGTCACGTCCAGCACTTTTGCGTCCATTACTTCGGCTATCTTCATAATCTCCGCCCGCTTGTCCGCAGGAACCGACACCTTAAACAGGCTGAGCATACGGCTTATGTATTTGCCCTCCTGCAGCGTTTTTACCTTTATTACCGGTATCACTTTGTTTAGCTGTTTTTCTATCTGCTCTACAGTATAATCGCTGCCGTCAGCCACTATTGTCATTCTTGATATGGCGGGGTCCTCTGTCTCGCCTACCGCCAAGCTGTCTATATTAAACCCGCGCCGCGAGAACAGCGACGACACCTTTGACAATACGCCGGCCTGATTCTCTACCAGTACTGATATTGTATGCTTCATGGGTTGTTCCTCCCTAAATATTAAAATAAATCTATGTGCGCTGCTATAAAGCTTTTGGAATGTGCCTGCACATCGGCAGCATATACAATGTCCGATGCATTTTATCATATATCATAGACGTTCGCTTTTTTAGGCAGATTTTTCTGCGCAAAGCGCATCATAGACATGTAAAATAGTCAAATTATATAAGCGAGCTTTCTGCCGGATTTACTATACACTCCAAAAGGAACGGGCCGTCTGTGCTCAGCATTTCGTCAATGGCGCGCTCAGCTTCCGACATATCGCTTATGCGGCCGTGCGGTATGCCGTACGCCTGCGCTAAAAGATTAAAATCAGGACTGCCGGATAAATCGACGCCGCTGTGGCGTCCGCCGTAGTTTTTGTCCTGAAGCTCCCGCACCATGCCAAGCTTTGTATTATTCATAACTATTATTTTATTCTTTATGCCGTGCTGCTTTATCGTGCCAAGCTCCATCATCTGCATCTGGAAAGAGCCGTCGCCGCATACGGCGATTACCTGACGGTCAGGTGCCGCTGTCCACGCTCCTACAGATGCCGGCACCGAATAGCCCATCGTGCCCATGCCGCCGGAGGTTAAAAATCTGCCGTTTTTCACATTAAAGCAGTTGGCCGACCATATCTGGTTCTGCCCCACATCCGCCACCAGAACAGCGTTGTCGTCAACCTTTTCAGAAAGCAGGCGCATAAATCGTTTCGGGTCGATATATTCGCCTTCCGTCTCCGCCTTGCAAAGCTGCTGTTTATGCTCTCTGCATTTTTCTATCCAATCGCTGTGCTCCAGATTATCTATGCGCTCCAGCATTTGTTCAAGCACGCTTTTTAAATCGCCCACTATGGGGATATTGGCCTGCATGTTCTTGCCTATTTCGGCGGGGTCGACGTCTATATGTATTATTTTAGTGCGCTTTGCCACCTGATTTGGCGACGCCATGGACCTGTCGCCCACCCTGGCGCCGCAGAGCAGCAGCAAATCGGCGTGCTGTATTGCCTCATTTGCCATTTTAACGCCGTGAGTGCCCAGCATGCCAAGGCACAGCCTATCGTCCGACGGCAGGACGCCTATGCCCATAAGCGTGTTAACTACCGGTATATCCGCCTTGCGGGCAAACTCCATAAGCGCACGCTCTGCCTTGGAAGAAAAAACTCCGCCGCCGGCACATATCACCGGACGCTTTGAAGCAGCAATCGCCTCGCATGCCCGCTTTATCTGCAGGCCGTTGCCCTTAAGACTCGGCTTATATCCTATTATATCCACCGTCTCTGGGTATTTATAGCTTTTTATCTCTTTTGTCTGTATATCAACCGGCACGTCTATAAGCACAGGGCCGGGACGGCCGGTGGATGCTATGTAAAAAGCCTCTTTGAATATCCTCGGCAAATCCTCCGTCCGCTTTACAAGATAACTGTGCTTTGTAAACGGCTCGCAGGCGCCGGTAATATCTGCTTCCTGAAACACGTCGCGGCCGATAAGCTCGCTTTGAACCTGTCCGGTAATTGCTACTATTGGTATAGAATCCATATAAGCCGACGCAATAGCCGTTACAAGGTTGGTAGCGCCGGGGCCCGACGTCACCACGCATACGCCCGGACGGCCGGATATCCTCGCATAGCCGTTTGCAGCATGTCCGGCGTTTTGCTCCTGTCTTACAAGTATATGCCGGACAGAAGAATCTATAAGCGCATCATAAAATGGGCATATTGCCGCACCAGGATAGCCGAATATTGTTTTTACTCCCTCAGCCTCAAGACATTCCACCATTATTTTTGCGCCGCTTATCATATTAGCTCCACCCACTTTCATTACGCGCTTATTTAATATACCTATTTAATATAGAAACATTATATTATAAACCATCTGCGCTGTCAATTAAGCGTATTATATTTTTTAATCGTATATATATTGTATATATAACTTGACAAGTTCTTTAAATAGTAATATTATAAATTATATATATGTTATTTTGTATTATACTATTGTTTTTTATATATGGAATATAAATATTTGTTACGTATCTAAAGTTCTGATTATTTTTTATATTTTTATAATCCATTTGGGCCGCGTTCGGCTAAGCTGCAGCAATATGTATTTGCAAAATAATGCTTAGGCGAGACTCGCGGCCTATTTTTAACTGCGGTTTAAATAAAGGGAGGTGCACCACAGGTGCAAGATTGGTTGATTCCTGTCCTCTCTGCTTTGGGCGCTGCTATTATTTTTGGCATTATTGGTTTTTTACTTGGTATAAGACATCGTAAAAGAACTGCCGAAGCATTGTTGGGCTCAGCAGAAGAAGAATCAAAACGTATTTTAAGTGAAGCGATTAAAAACGCTGAAGCAAAGAAAAAAGAAGCTATTTTAGAAGCTAAAGACGAAATTCATCAATTAAGAAACGAATCGGAAAAAGAACTTAAGGACCGCCGCAGAGAAGTACAGCGGCAGGAGAATCGCATGCTCCAGAAAGAGGAGGCGCTGGAGAAAAAGCTCGATTTATTGGAGCAGCGCGATGAAAAGCTGCAAAAACGCACAAAGGAAATCGAAGAACGCATGGCGGAGGCGGAAGAGCTTAAAAAGCATCAGTTTGAGATGCTGGAGCGCATTTCCGGACTTACGCAGGAGCAGGCAAAAGAGCATCTGCTTAAAGATTTAGACGAAGAGCTTACGCACGAAAAGGCTATGCTTATACGCAATTATGAGCAGCAGCTTAAAGAAGAAGCCGACCAAAAGGCTCGCGAGCTCATCGCGCAGTCTATACAGAGATGCGCCGCCGACCACTCTTCTGAGGCGACGGTTTCTGTTGTCCCGCTGCCGAGCGACGACATGAAAGGACGCATAATCGGCCGTGAAGGAAGAAATATCCGCACGCTTGAAACGCTTACCGGTGTCGACCTCATAATCGACGATACCCCTGAAGCTATTACCCTTTCAAGCTTTGACCCAATACGCCGTGAGGTTGCAAGGCTTTCTCTTGAAAAGCTCATTGCAGACGGAAGAATACATCCCGCCCGCATTGAGGAAATGGTAGAAAAGTCCAAGCGCGAGGTTGAAAAGGTAATCAAGCGCGAGGGCGAAAACGCCGTGCTTGAAACTGGCATTCACGGCATGCATTCGGAGCTTGTAAAGCTCCTCGGCCGTCTCCATTACCGCACAAGCTTTGGTCAGAATGTACTCGACCATTCTTTGGAGGTCGCTTATCTTTCAGGACTTATGGCGGCAGAGCTTGGCGAGAATGTAACGCTGGCAAAGCGCGCCGGCCTGCTGCATGACATTGGTAAGGCGCTCGATCATGAGATGGAAGGCTCGCATGTACAGCTCGGCGTGGACGTCGCTCGGAAATATAAAGAAAACGAGCAGGTTATACACGCTATTCAGGCGCATCACGGCGACGTTGAGGCGAAAACCGTCATTGCTTGTCTGGTGCAGGCTGCTGACGCAATATCAGCGGCGCGTCCAGGCGCGCGGCGTGAGAATGTTGAGAATTATATCAAGCGCCTTGAGAAGCTTGAGGAAATTGCAAATTCCTATAACGGTGTTGAAAGGTCTTATGCCATACAAGCCGGCCGCGAGATTAGGATTATGGTTAAGCCGGAGATTATATCTGACGACGAAATGATAATAGCGGCAAGAAACATAGTTAAGCAAATTGAGGATGAACTTGAATATCCCGGACAGATAAAGGTAAATATTATTCGTGAAAGCCGCGCTATTGATTACGCTAAATAATAAATTTAATCCCTGTACGCAGAAATTTTTGCGTACAGGGATTTTTTTATTTATTTTTATGGTAAATATTGCACCGGCGAGTTATAATAATAAATAAATCTGATTTAAGCAGTTGCTTATTAGATAAAATCGCGGTCTTTATGTCTTAGACAGATGGCTTTAAGGGATTAATATATTTAAATGTTCTGTCATGATTATTTTGGCCCACAAATTCAGAAAATATTGTATATTAGAATATTGAGGCGTATAGACACATAATGAAAATTTTATGTATAGGCGACGTAGTAGGCCAAAACGGCTGTAAATTTTTAAGAGAAAAGCTGCCGGATATTAAAAAAGAGTACAACATTGATATTGTTATAGCAAACGGTGAAAATTCCGCTCAGGGTAACGGAATTTTGCCGCATTCGGCGCAGTATTTGTTTGACAGCGGAGTAGATGTTATAACGGGTGGAAATCATTCTTTTCGCCGACGTGAAATATACGACATGCTTGATGAAAATCCGTTTTTGCTGAGGCCGGCAAATTATCCAAGCTCATCCCCCGGCAGAGGTATCGCGTATATTGACAAGGGCAGATATATCACGGCCGTTATCAGCCTTTTAGGACTTGTGTATATGAATAGTCTCGACTGCCCTTTCCGCACAGCTGATAAGCTTATAAATGAGGCGAAAGAAAACGGTGCAAAAATAATTATTATTGATTTTCACGCCGAAGCGACGGCTGAAAAGAAAGCGCTTGCGTTTTATACAGATTCGCGTATATCAGCGCTTTTTGGCACACATACGCATACACCTACGGCGGACGAGCAGATTCTTCCGGGAGGCGCCGGATTTATCACCGATGTCGGCATGACGGGCCCATTTTTATCCGTACTTGGCGTAAACCCAGAAAAATCTATAGAATTTATGAAGAGCAAGCTGCCCGTCAGGTTTGAATATGCTAATTCTCCCTGCCATATGGACACCTGTATTTTCGAAATTGACGAAGCAAGCGGAAAATGTATATCTGTTAAGCGGCTGACTGTAGAATAAATTATGACTTTTACCGATGCTTTCACCTAGCTAGGGCTTTGTAGGCTATCAGCTCAGATTATAATATTTTGTTTCGGAGGAATTTGTTTTGGCTAACCACGCACTTAGACGCAAACGTAAATTTACTGATAAATTGCTTAAAAAATTGATAATAATTACCGCTGTAGTGCTGTCGTTGCTTATTATAGCTATGATTATAGTATCGGCTGTTTATATTTCCAAGAAAAGCAGCGGCGGTGTTGACTATACCGGCGGCAGTCCAGATGTATCGTTCAACACCCTTATTTTCGCATATGGCGACGACGAGAATACTCAGGCTGGCGCATTTATGCTTTTCCGCGTCGACTCATATACAAACAAAATTTATTTGACTTCACTGCCGACCGACACTATCTGCAATTATGGCGAAACCCGCGATACTCTAAACGGGCATTTGTCCTATGGCGGCCATGTTCAGGCAATGACGGCCGTTGAGGACCTTTTAAAAATAGAAATAGACAGGTACGCAAAAATTGAGCTTTCCAAGTTTGAAGAAGTGATGGATTCTATAGGCGGCGTCACCTTTGATATTCCTGAAAGCGTTTCGGACGGCAGGGAAAGCGGACTTCCAATTAATATTGAGCCTGGGCTTCAGACTCTGACTGGTGCAATGGCTGGTGCTGTATTTTCTAAAAGCGATTGGAGCACCACTGACAAAATAACCATTCAAGAAAATCTTGCCTGCGCGATTGTAAATCAATATCTTAAAAATAACGTGCTGCAAAATGCTGAAACTTACTTTAACAAGGCTATCAACGCTGTTGAAACGAATATTTCGCTTATGGATTTTTACCGGATACTTCCTTTATTAAATAGCATGTCGCAGGCAGAAAGCCCGGCTGAAGTACAGCATGCAAATGGCAGCTATATATCCGACGGTAGTTTAACCGGATTTGATATTGATGATAATTCAATCTCCAGTCTTACTGCTGTATACAATAAAAAGCAGTAATTATTGAGCTTTAACGCTAATAAATGTAACGGCAAGATTACAATTATCTCTGTAATAACTTGCTTTACTAACCTATTAATTTTTGGGAGAATAAATAATGAAAAAAATAACAGCTATTTTTCTGCTTATAATATGCATTCTTTCTTTTACATCATGTTCTCCCGGTAAGGCGGATGACATTACGTCATCTGCTTCAGACAACACCATTTCAAGAGTAGAGACAAAGCAGGATAAATTTAATATATTCCCGCGGGGTGGCGCGTCTTCGGCTTCGGAAGAAACGACGATTGTTTCCGACATAACTGCCGATGATGTTAAAGGACTTGAAAGCGGTGCATCATATTCAGCGTCTGACATCTTTCCTGAGCAGGTCAGCGAAGAGTTTATATCTAAAGACGGATTCTGCTATAATGCTATAAACGATACTCAAAAAAGCATTTATCGCCGCATGGATAAAATCGCTGCGGGAATGCACACCGGATTTGTTGTTCTCGGCAAATATGAAATGTCGGATATTGTTGTCGCTTTTTCAGCACTTAGAACCGATCACCCGGAATATTATTGGCTTTCAAATCAGTTTGCCTGCGGCTATTTCTCGGGAAATACGGCTGTTGCTTTTGACTATAAAAACGATAATATTGATATTTCATATCTCTGCACTGCTGAGGAGCGCACATTTTTTAACGCTAAGCTTAAATATGCGCTTGAAAAATTTTTATCCTCTTTATCCGATGATATGAGCGAGTATCAAAAAGAGCTTTTGCTTCATGACGCGTTGCTTAGCTCAATAGTGTACGACAAAGCCGCCGCTGCGGATTCTTCTAACAATCCGTTTGCTTTTACTGCATACGGCGCGCTTGTCAATGGAACGGCGATTTGCGAAGGCTATTCCCGCGCGTTTCAGCTGCTTATGAAATGCGTCGGCATAGACTGCACCTTAATCACCGGCTCTTCTAAGGAGCAGGGACACATGTGGAACAAGGTAAAAATTGAAAATGAATGGTATAATGTAGATGCCACGTGGGATGACGACGATACTTATATTTTTCACACTTATTTTAATATTAGCGATAAAATGATAGCAAACGACCATGATGTACATTCGGATTACAGTGAACTGTCAATTGAGCAGCTTGAAAAATTTGATGATTTTAACATTGCTCTGCCAGATTGTACTGCGCTTAACAATAATTATGGAATGATAAATAAATCATATATAAGCAGCCGCGATGTTTTTGCAGATGTAACCTCAAATGTACTTGTTGAAAAAGCTAAAAATGGCATACGCGAAGCTGAATTTGTTTTTGGCGAGGACTGTCCGCTTGTTTTCTCTCTTGACGGAGACAATTCTATTACTGATTTGCTCGAGGACGACGGTGTCTTGCGTGGTGTCAACAAAAGACTTAGCCGCTCAAATAGCATTAATAACATATATATAAGCGGAGTACCCGGCTCTAAGGGATTTTTGCTCAAATGGTAGCATAACGTTAAACGGTGCTCCTTTTATCTGTGCTTATTTAAAAGGGAATATTGGCAGTTTTTATCTTGACACTTATTATTAAAAAAAGTATAATATACAGGCGCAGTGTTATCAGTTGCTTAGATGTAGCATTTATGATTATACTGCTTTACATAGCTTTCGTGACAGTCTATACCGAAAGCGTTTATATTTGCCGCTGTGGTGGAATAGGCAGACACAAGGGACTTAAAATTTGAGCACTGGGTTTGGAAACTACCCTGTGAATCGCGTCAAATTCGGTGGAAATCCCGGTTTAGGACTATGCCGAGCGAAGCCTGATTATCAGGAACGTGTAGAGACTTGACGGCGCGCGCCTAAAGGCTATTATTTCCCATGGTGAAGGTAAAGTCCGGACTACAACGCTTTTATTAGCGGCTATGGCAACATAGAGTAGTGAAGAAAATCCCTCGGTAGCAATACCGTACCGGTTCAAGTCCGGTCAGCGGCACCACGTCGGAGCAAAGTCCGCTTTGCTCCGACGCCTTTTTTTGCCTACGGCAAAAAAGGCGTCATCCGCCCGCTCCCTTGCTCCTCCTTGCCAAACCGCAACCGCTGGCGCTGGGTTGCGGTTTGGGTTCCTAAATGCGCACGGGTATCTTTTTTGTCAACATAACCCAAACTAATATAATCCGAACTTGTTTCCGATAGGAGATGGGTTCGGATTATTTGTTTTCTTTGAACGATATGAGAAAATTTATTTCCCAAATGGGGTGAAACGGAAGCCTACCTCCAAGCCCAGAGGACCACGTAAAAAGTAGAAAACCATATAAACACAAAAAGGCAGGGAGCCATCATTTTCAAATAATGGCACCTCGCCTTTTCATTATACACATTCAACAATTCCATTAGGAAGTACATCATCTATTGCCAACGAATCTTGCTTAAGAATATCATAGTCTGAACGTAAATTGCGTTCGGACTCTTTTCTTTTGTAACATAAACCCACGATGAAATCCAAACACAATTTGTTTTCAAATTTTTTATAAGAGAAGAGCTTGCTTTTTTGACAGACTTTGTTATAATAAAGAACAATTTTAATCACATAAATTAAAAGGTAATAGCATGAATCATAAACAAATTACAGAAAAATATTATTCAAAATGGATAGGACAGGAAAATATTCTTGAGAGTGAATCATATGGCGTTAAGTTTTTGTATTCGCGAGAACGCAACAATACTCAATATGGGTATTCAAAACCGTTTGATTTGTATATATTTATTCAAGATAGCAGAATTATTTTTTCATATGGAGATAAAATTATTGAAAAAATATCTGATATTCAAAAAAGAATACACAGAATTGTTTCACCTGAAGAATTAAGTCAAGTGTTGACCTCAATATTTAAAAACCCAATTGAACATAATATAAAATATGTTTTCAATGAAAGTTTTGACATAAAATTAAAGTCACGACCTTTGGCTGCTTCTGAATATCCAAAGTATTTGAGATTTTATAAGAAAATACATCCAAATTGTAAAAATATTGATTGGCTGCAAGACTACTTTGCTGAAATGGTGAACGAAAACTTATGTTGTGGATTATTTGAGAATAATTTTCTTGTTTGTTGTTCAGATGCTCCTGGTATGCCTTATATGCAGCAATTAGTTCAAGAAATCGGAATCAACACATTAGACGGTTTCAAAAAGAAAGGCTATGCAACTGATGTATGTATATCCTGTGCGAGGGAGATTATAAAAAACGGAAAATCTCCACAATGGTCGACAACTATAGATAATATTGCTTCACAAAAATTAGCTGAAAAAGTAGGCTTTGTTAAGTTTGCTGATATTCTCACATTAACTCTCTAAAAGCACCAAATATTTAATCACTGTGCAGGTTCAAGTCCAACAGTGAAAAAGCATATGGCATCTTTTTAGTCCCCGAAGACAGTCGAGAGCCTCGGCGCGCGTTTTGCGTTTGGGGCTTTTTTCTTTTGCCGCTTGATACCCGCATTTATAAATGGTATCTATTTTGTCAACACTTCCCACGTCGGAGCAAAGTCCGCTTTGCTCCGACCTCTTTTTATGCCTGCGGCAAAAAAGGCATTATCCGCCCGCTACCTTGCTCCTCCTTTCCAAACCGCAACCGCTGGCGCTGGGTCGCGGTTTAGGTTCCTAAATTCGCACGGGTATTTTTTGTCAACGCTTCTCATAAAAGCACGGCCTTTTGCGGGCGGTGCTTTTTGTGATGTTTGGCCGGCGAAAACCGGCCTTTGTAAATTGGGAGCACCACTGATTATAAAGAATTTTTCCCGCTGGGCGGCCCACTGAAAGTGACCACGTAAAGCGTCACCCAAGTCCGGACAGCAGCACCAGGCTGAGCCTGGACGCAATCCGCGTTCCAGATTCGGCTTTTTCTTTTGTCTTTCCGCTCGCGCTTACAGTAGGCATCTTTTTTATCAACGCTTCTCATGTAAAAACACCGTCCCTTTTGGACGGTGTTTTTATCACATACCGCTCTGCCAACAAAATTTTTAAAGCCTGCAAATTAAAATTTATTATAATTATCTTATAATATTAACTAATTTTATTAACTATTAAAATTATTTTTTGTTTTCGACTAAATTCGACACACAAATCTTATTTAATTATGTATAATATATTAGTAAAATATTAATAAAAATATTGGGTGTACTATTTGTATAAAGAGAAGGTGATATTAAATAAAAATTCAGCAAAGGGACATATAAATATAGGAGGAAGAAAAAATGAAAAAACAGGAATTAAAGCATTATGTTATACTTTAGCTGCGGCATCAGTTGTTTCAATTGTGAGTATAGTCAATTCTGATTTAACAGCTTTGGCTATGGAGCCTTTTGATTATGAATCAGTCTCCACTAAGGAAGTTTATGAGTATATAATAGATAATCAAAATAAAATAGATATTCAGGTAATTGGGGATATTGATTTAGGAAGCAACATTGAAATTCAGACAGAAACCTTAAATCAAGAGACTGCCAATTTAGAGCAGGCGACCACTGCCGAAATAAATTTATCTGATAATATTGAAACAGACATACTAATGGATGTTAAAAGCATAAATATTAATGGCTTAGAAAAAAAGGCTACAATTAATGACTTAAGTTTAATTCCTAAAACGGGCAAAGAGCAGACAAAAGCAATTATTGTTGCACAAGATGAAGTTATGAACTTTTTCACAAATGAAGAAATTGTGGATAAAGCGTTAGATAACGGCTATGCTATATATTTTGAATGCGATAACCAGCAATTAAAGGACAAAGTTTATCATAAAATGGGCATTATTGAGATGCTTCCAACAAATGAGGATTATGAAGCATTGGCCGAGGGAAATGCAGAGCAAATTCAAGATCAGCTGGAAAGAGGAGTATTTACACAAGAAGATTTAGATAATTCCAATTTTCAATCTGTAGCATCTTATATTATTCGAAATATGAGCGGAGAATATTTAACTGGAACGGTTTCTTCAAACAGCGAGAAAAATAAATATAACGATTTGTTGCAGGATATAATAAAGACAAGAAAATATTATACATATTATGAGGATCAAAGCAGTGTGGATAAAATGGATTCTGTAATTCTTCAGGCAAATGCAGAAGAAATGTTTTACCCCTCAAAGGATAACGCAGCATGGAATTTCAGTTATTATAATGAAAGATTTGAAATGTATTGCTGGTATGACTTTGAAGGTAATAATTGGGGCGTGTTTACTTCATTTTTAACCTGCGGCTGGCTTAAGAATGATTATGACGGCAAATATTACTTTTTAACCTTTTCACGCATGAATTCTCATCCAACTTACGGCGGAAACTTTTTTAATAAATCTGTTTATTATGAGGTACTTGTAAATCAGCACAATTCACATATTCAGTTAGAAGATTTTGGGCCAACATCTACTCCTTCATCCTCATCTGTTAGCATAACCGTTGGGGCTGATTTATCTGCAAACGGTGTTGGCGCCTCTGTCAGCTTCAGCTTTCCAATAAGTGATGGCGTAACAATAAGCTCACCAAATAATGCAGGATTAGATACAGGTATAGCAACTTCTGATTTTGAATATTTAAAAGATTTTAACTGGGGTGGTATACCTGGATACGCAAAGGAAAATCGCCAGCAACTTGCTTTTGCCGTCGCAAGCAGTATAGATAACAGAGATTATTTTATTCATACTCCTACATACGTTTGGAAAATAGGATATACTACTTCTCTGTTTACTGCTACTGTAAGAACATGGGTATTAAATCCATATGGTACTGTTACAACAAGCAAAGACAAATGCGTATATTAATAATTTAGAAAGGCTGTTTTTTATGAAAAGAACTGTTATTGGTATTGTTTTCACATGTGTTGGTGTCTTTATTAACATGATATGTATATTGGCTACTGCAATAGCTATGTCTGGTGTCCATGATTTTTGGTATATTCTACTTGATGTTTTAGGCCTTGCAATTCCTTTCTTGGTGGGTGTATTTTTATTTTTAGTAGGCATTTTAACTACATTTATTGAATATTTTAGAAAGCAATAAAGAATTTGGATAATTAATTTAATATGTATATTTGAATCCTTCCACTCCTAACAACCGGGCAAAATTGCGTTATGCAAATTTGCCCGGTTGTTCTTGTTTTCTATATGTAAATTTAATAATGGCATAAAATTTACGCATAAATTCCGGCTTTATGCGCTGTAAACAAAAAAGCTTGTCTGCATCTAAGTACAATATGTCCAATTTCCCGTTTTTTCTGTGCCAGCCTTGCTTCAATATGCCATTGTGTTATAATTTTATTGTAAATAATGTGCAAGGAGCACAAAAAATGATAAAAAAAGAAAATATTAAATCCTATATACACTACAGCATGAGTGTCTCCGGCGGATTTTTCGGCGTTTATGCCATTTTAAATCATCTGGACATTTTCGCTTCATCGCAAACATCTAATTTTATACATATTTTTGCAAGCCTCTTTGGCCGCAATTGGTATGAAATGCTTTTTAGGCTCGGCGCCGCTTTATTATATATATTTGCTATTATCCTGTCCTCGCTGCTTGTTAAACGCACAAGGCTTAATATGCGCCTTATAAGTATAGGCGTTAATGCAGCGGCAGCATTGATATGCACCTTTACTCCCCCAACTGTGAACAACATTGTCGCGCTTTATCCGATATTTTTCTGCATGGCAATGCAGTGGTGCATTTACAACGGCGCAGAGGGGTACGCTTGCTCATCTATATTCTCTACCAATAATATTAAGCAGACGGCCTCATCATTGACAGAATATTTCTGCGATAAAGATAAAAAGCATCTGCACAAGGCAAGATTTTTCGGCATGACTCTTATTTTTTACCACGTCGGCGTTATTATCGGCTATATAAGCTGCCGCTTGCTCGCTTCCAGGGGCTGCTGGATATGCATATTTCCTCTTATCGTCTCTGCTATGCTTGTATTGTATGATATGAAAATTGAAAAAACATCTATATCAGAAATCGCTGTTCCATAATCAGAGTATACTTACGCCCATATATTCAACTTATGCTTTTTATTGCAGCATTTTTCACGTTGGATGATATAGTTAAAACTAATTTTTACAAAAATTAAAAGAACCGCAGTTTATATTTATTTCACTTTAAAATTAAAAAAGTTTGTCATTATCGGACTTGAACGAAAACCATTCCGTGTGTCTCTATACAATTTTTTCTCACTGTAAAACAATCTGCTTCTTTATCCTAACAGGGAAAATATGCATGTTATCTATATAGCTTGCGGCATTTTTATTTTAAAGAAAAAATCGGAATAACAGTGAAATTCTTTTAAAAGCAGCACTAATAATGCACGGTATTAAAAATATTATATTGCCGTTTTTTAGTCCGAAAATTATCATTTATATACAATTAATCCCCGCTATATAAATACCGGGGATTTTTTCACAATTAGCATATTTCAGAGTCTTTTCTTTTTTAAATAATATATTATGTTGATTTAACTGTACCTATTCCGTATTTTACTGTTATTCGGCTCAGCCGCCGGCCGACCGGCCCCGCAAGCAAAAGCAGGAAAATTACATTTGTAACCGCATACGTTATCATCATCGGCAGAGAGGCCGCAACATAAAGCATATACCTCAATATATTAAACCCGCCCTGCTCCTGCCACATCACGGTATATATGTCCATTATTAATGAAAAGGCGATGCCGGAAAGGAGTCCGTATATGCAAAGCGGCAGCCGGCCTTTTTTTAAAAGCGGAGCAATTATTCCCGCAATAAAGCCTATTATACCCCAGCTCAGCATCTGGAAGGGCGTCCACGGACCTTGACCGAAAAACATATTCGACACTACCGCCGATAACGCTCCTGTCATAAATCCCGCCTCTGCCCCAAAATACATGCCGGTAAATATCACTATCGCCGTAACCGGCTTTACGCTCGGAAGCGGTAAAAATACAATCCTGCCTGCAACCGCCAGCGCGGTCATTACCGCAACGAGCATTATTTCCTCCGCGCTGTGACTGCCGCGCTCAAACCTGACAAAAAACGGAATACAAGCCAATATTGCCGCTACTATTATAATGGCGGCATATTGCCCCCGCTTAAAAAGCAAAACGCACATTACAATAATAACAGCAGGTATTATCACAGCTATAAAAGCATATCTGATAAATTTTTTCACTGCTGCTGATTTAGACGTGCTCTGCAAAGCTTTATCACCTCTTCCGCAGTGACCGCTCCGTCCAATATACCGCGCGATATCCGGCAGGCCGGCGTAGTATAGTAGTAATTCTCTGCAAAAAGCTCCCGCGGCGTACCGTTTGATGCGATGCCGCCGTTAAACAGCATGGCGCAAACATCAGCCGCGCCGCAGGCAAATTCGACATCGTGCGTGACGATTATAACGGTCTTTCCCTCATTTTTAAGCGACTTTAATATTTCTTTCAGTTCGTCCTTTGCAAAGGCATCCATTCCCTTTGACGGCTCGTCCAGCAGCAAAAGCTGCGGATTTGACAGCAAAATCTTTGCTAAGGCGCATTTTTGCTGCTCTCCTCCGCTTAAATCAGCCGGATGCCGGTCCTTTAGGTGCGCTATATTCATAAGTCTATATATATAACTCTTTTTTTCTTCTATCTCTGCTTTCGTCAGGCCGAGCAGCCGGCAGTGGCTGTCTATGTCTTCCTCCACACTGTCGCCGGTAAAGACCGACATGACGTCCTGCGGAAGCATGGCGACAATGCCGCGGTAGAGCGAATTACCCTTATAATCTTTTAAAGATTTGCCAAGTATTTTCACTTTGCCCTCATATGGTCTTACAAGGCCTGCTGCAATACTGAGCAGAGTTGTTTTTCCGCTGCCGTTGCCTCCAAGCAGACAGCATATTTCTCCCTGCTCGACTGTAAATGAAAGGTCTTTTAATACATCCCTGCCGTCTTTTTCATACCTGAATGACGCACCGGCTATTTCAAGCGCCGGCCGGCTATTGCTTCGCCGCTTTATACTTTTAGTATTAACCTGCACATCTGGCGCAGATGTCTTATTTGAGCCCTGTTCTTCATGCAGGCGGCAAAACGATGCTAAAAAATCTCTGCTCTCCCTCACCGTTATGGGACATTTATGCTGCTGAGTATTTTTATCCGCCAAAGCGTCAAAAATTCTAACAGGTTCGGGCAGCGCCGGCATAAATTTATCATATAATCCGCAGGATTTCAGCTTAGTCAAAATATCTTCCGGCGGCGCTGACACCTTTACGCTGCCTTTCTCCATTAAAACAATTTTATCGGACATTTCAAAAGCGTCCTGCAGGCAATGCTCCGCCATTATTACCGTAAGGCCGGTTTCAGCGTTCAGCCTGCGCAGTGCTGAATACAGCTCTGCCGCGCCTATCGGGTCAAGCTGTGCCGACGGCTCATCCAGCAGCAAAAGCCGCGGCCGCATTGCCAATACCGACGCCAAATTCAGCATCTGCTTTTGCCCGCCTGAAAGCTGCGCTGTTTTTTGATTAAACCAATCTTCCATGCCAAAATACGCCGCCGTCTCCGCTATCCTGCTGCGGATTATTTGCGCCGGCAGTCCCATATTTTCCAGCCCAAAAGCAAGCTCGTGCCAGACTGTGTCGGTTACTATCTGGCTCTCCGGCCGCTGCATGACAAAGCCTATTTCGACGCTTGACAAAGCATCTAATTCTGATATATTCCTGCCGCGGTAAATTATATCGCCCTTTAACTCGCCGTGCGGGGCAAGCTCTTTCTTTATAAGCCGCAGCAATGTCGTCTTGCCGCAGCCGGACGGTCCGAATATCGTTATAAACTGCCCGCAGTTTACAGACATAGATATATTGTCAAGCGCCGGTATATCGCTTTCTGGATATGTAAAGCTTAAATTGCTGATGCGCAGTATCTCCATTTCAGCCTCCCTGCTGCCGATAGTAGCGTCGGCAGAAACAGCAGCACCCCATAGCATATATAAACCGTTAAGCTAAACGGGCCTACATTTATAGCATCTGCCGCCGGATAATATGAAAATGCCGCTGTACCCGCCGCAAGTCCGGCAATAACAACGGCTGAAAGAAATGCCGTAACGGCAAAGAATACTGTGTCTGAACCTTTAAATCTAAACAGGCTATAGCTGCTCCGCTTTGCTGCGCCATAGCCCCGCGCACGCATGGAGCCGGCCGTCTCTACCGCCTCCTCAAGCGAGCGGGAAATATTAGCAGAAAACACGCGGGATGCTGTCTTAATACGGGAAATAAGCCCGCTGCCGCCTGATATGCCCATGCATTTCTGCATAGACGACGATGTCTTAAGCTGTCTTGTAAACATCGGAACCAGTCGCATTATAACAGTTATAACCAACGCCGTTTTCGGCAGCGTGTTGGCAAACAAATACATAAATTTATCATTCGTGAGTATGTAACCCATACATCTAAACCACAGCAGCACCGATATAAGTACGCCGGCAATGGCAAATCCGTAAAGCAGCGCCTCGACCGTAACGGCGCGAAGTCCTATATAAAACATGACCGTTTGGCCGCGGTGTACTACAAGCGGATTTATCAGCGAGGTCAGTAAAAAAACGATTATATAAAATTTTATGCCTTTAAAAGCTCGCCGCCCGCCAAATACCGCACAGCCGCAGACTGCCCCTATAAACGACAATATTATGAATACCGGGTGCATTACAAACATCGATATTCCTATTATAATCAAAAAGTAAATGGCGACAGGTATTGGATGAATAAGTGTAAAATCTTTCATAGCAGTTCTCTTTAATTTAGATAATTTGTGTTTAGCATTAGCTAATTTCAGGCATAAGCCGCCGCACAATCAGCAGGCAGCGCGACGAATATATCACCGCTTTTATGCCGCGGCTCTATAACAGTCAACGCCGCTGTCCCGCATAATTTATGCAAATGACGTCAGCCGTTTTTGCATATCTCTTCATTTTTAGCGAGGAAAAATGCCGTTTTTACGCACAATGCCACCGCATTATTTTAAGCAAAGCAAATTTCAGTTTAATATTGTACTCCGGTCGTCTGTATAAAAGTGATAGCGCCAATAGCGCGCATCCATTATTAAATCAGCCCGCAATAATCCGCCGTACGGCTATTGCAGCCGCTTTCTAGAACTGTTCAAACATGCCATTGCACAGAAGCGCGTCATGGCCGCCCTCAGCATAAAATCACTATGCTTTTGCAGCAGTCAATTGTTCAAAGCAGACTCCATTTTGTCAGCGGCCAATTTTGCCCCATTATTTTCCCGCATTGCCGGCTAAAAAAACGATAGGTCTGCTCTGCGCTAATCAATGAGAACTTACATACTGTCTACTGCTTCAATTCCAAGTAAATCGAGATAAAGCATAAGCACTTTTCTCACAGTTATTATAAGTGCCGTCCAGTTCTGTCTTTTGGCCGCATTCGGCTCATCTATTATTCTGTTGTCGTGATAAAAGCGCGAGAACAGCGCCGCCGTTTGATATAAATTCTCACATATTACATTAGGTGCGCGGTCGGCCGCAGCCTTTACCACCGTTTCAGAGCTAAGCGCTATTTTCAAATACAGCTCGCGCTCAATATCGGAATATATCTCCGACGGCTTTATGTCACTCTCATATGGGACGTTAAGCCTTTTAAGTATGGAATTTATGCGTGTTACTGTATATAAAATATACGGACCCGTTTTGCCCTCAAACGACAAAAACTTAGACATATCAAATATATAATCCTTAGACTTCTGATTTATCAAATCGCCGAATTTAATGGCGGCTATGCCGATTTTTTCCGCTTTATCAGCCCTTTGCTCATCATTTGCCTCATCATCCGTGCGGTCGGATTCATTTAACTTCTCAAGCGCCGCTGCCGAAGCCATATTAAGCAGCTCTTCCAGGCGCATCGTGCCGCCGTCGCGCGTTTTAAATGGCTTGCCGTCAGGGCCGTTGACGGTGCCGAAGCCCAAAAACTCAAGCGATGTATCATCCGGGATAAGCTGCGCAAGCCGCGCGCACCTGAACACCTGCTCAAAATGCAGCGACTGACGGCTGTCGGTTATATATATAAGCTTATCAGGCGAAAAATCGCGCTGGCGCTGTATTATTGTAGCAAGATCGGTGGTGGCGTATATATTTGAGCCGTCTGACTTTTTCACTATAACCGGCGGAATTTCGGCAGTGTCGTCATCCTTTACCACATCGACAACCAACGCGCCGTCGCTCTCCCTTACCAGACCTTTCTCATGCAGCGTATCCATAAGCTTATCTACGTATTTTTCAGCGTCGCTTTCGCCGTACCAGCAGTCAAAGCTCACGTTCAGTCTGTCGTAAATTTGCTTTAAATCCGGTACAGACACCGCCATTATCTTTTTCCAAACCGCCATATAGCCAGCTTGCCCTTTCTGCAAATCCGCCGTCGCTTTCAGCGCCTCGCGCTTAAAGCCGTCGTCCTCCTTGCTCTTTTTGCTGGCAAATGGATATATCTCGCTTAAATCCTCAAGCGTTATGTCGGGGAAAGTATCGGAGTTTTCATCAAAGTCCGGTGCAAAGCAGCGCCAATCGGGATGGCGGTGTTTAAGCTCGGATATTATAAGGCCTATCTGCAGCCCCCAGTCGCCCAGATGTATATCGCCTATGACTCTTGCGCCGCAAGCCTTGAGTATCCGCTTAATCGACTCGCCTATAACCGCAGAACGCAGATGTCCTATGTGAAGCGGCTTTGCAACGTTCGGTCCGCCATAGTCTATCACTATAGTTTCTCCGGCATTTACTGCAGGGACTTCGCCGGCGGCGCCGCATGCAAATTTAAGCAGCTCGCTGTCAGACAAAGTGAGATTTATAAATCCGGGCCGCACGGCCTCCGCCTTTGAAAAAAGCGATTTGTCCATGGCCGCTACAACCTCGTCGGCTATCATAAACGGCGCTTTTTTGTAGCGTTTTGCACCCTCAAACGCGCCGTTGCATTGAAATTGACAAAGGTCAAGCCTGTCGGACATAGTTACTCTTCCCATTGACCTGTCATATCCGCATTTTTCAAAAGCATCACCGACTATGCCGGCTAAAAATTCTGTTATAATCTCCATTATTTTCCCTTTCTGAAAGCTGTGTTATTTTTATTTATTTAATATTTATACTTTACTATAAACGCCCGCAAAAATCAATGCTTTATGCGTCTGACGGCAAAGCGCAACGCTCTGCCGCATATAGATTTTACTCCTCTGCTTTTGCAGATTATGGCAGTCCACCGCTTCTAAAAAAGTCTAAAGCAAACTTTTGATATAGAAATGAAGCATGGTTCAAACTTCCGGCTTAGGCTGTGCCGGGCGATGACGCATTCGGTGGGCAAGCTGTCGCTTAAAATCGGTGAAAGACTACTCTCCTGAAATGCCGGCTGATTATAACTCCAATTTTATAATTATAGTTTACGCACAGCGGCTGCTAAATCTGTTATTTTCTCTTGTCTTTCTACCTATGCCAAGCAACTATTTTCATATACTCATACCACAAAAATTATGCTTTCTCTCAGCCGCCGTATTTGCCTCCCTTTCCATTTGGGATATAATTAAAGCAATCCGGCGGCACTGCCGGATTGCTTTAGATTTGTTATATTTTACTCTAATAGTCATCACTAATGCAGCCATTAAACAAATTTTTAATAACTGCATTGCTGTGCTCAATATTCGACAGCATGGTAAGAAAGACCTCGGCCACCCTTTATTCTTCCCACAATTTCCGCAATAAGCTCTTAACACAGTGGTATGTCTCATTTATTTTTCGCTTAAAGATGCGGCGAAAATCTTTGCCATGAAATCAACATTATAATAATCTCAATAATATTAACGCAATAGAGAATAGGATTTCTAATTTTTAAGAAAGTTGACTTTTCAAAACAAATTCTTCTCTTTTAAAATCTACGCCAGTTTATAAGGCCTTGCGTCATAATAAAGCAGAAGCTGCTTTAAAGCATCAATATGATTTGCTTTTTTTAAGCATCTTCGCAAGCTCTTTAAACGATGGCCGCTGTCCGTACATAAGCGTACCCAGGCGGTATATTTTCGAGGCGAGCACACCTATACCGGCGGCAGAGAGCGCCGTAAGCGCTATTGAAATAATTATGCCGTATATCGGCACGTCGGTTACGCAAATTCTAACAAACATTACAAACGGTGTAAACACAGGTATATATGAAAGAACAGTCACAACTAAGCTGTTCGGCGACGCCATTGCCGCGAATGCTCCGAAAAAGCCTATCAGCACAAGCACTATGACTGGAACCGCTACGGTGTTTATCTCCTCAACGCGGTTGACAAGCGAGCCCAGCGCGCCGTAAAGAGCCGCAAAAATGAAGAAGCCCAGCACATAGAATATAACCGCATATATGACTATATTCACCGGCATGTTGAATATCCTCGATATAAATTCATACTGCGACCAGAATCTGCTGTTTATATTGTAAAACACCAGTACCGCCGCAAGCCATATGCCTATCTGCGTAAGCCCCGCCGTGCCGGTGCCGAGTATTTTGCCGAATATCAGGTTGTTGGGTTTTGCCGAGGTAATGAGCAGCTCCATAGCGCGGGAGCTTTTTTCTGTAGCCACCGCCGTCGCCACCATCTGCCCATATAGAATTATGCTTATATAAAGCACCATTAGCAGCACATAGGTGTAAACATATGTGTCGCCAAAGCCGCTGCCGCCTGATTCTATCACTGTGAGCTGCGGCGCGGTCATAAGCGCAGATATCTGCTCTTGACTAAGCCCAGCTTCATTATAAAGGCTGAGCTGATATTTTGCTTTTACCGCAGCGTATATCTCATCAGAATAAATGCCCGTGGTTATGCCGTTGCTTTTGCTCATATAGGTATAGTCTGTTGCTGTATTTATGAAAAATACTCCGTCATATTCGCCGTTTGCTATGCTGTCATTTATTTCCATATCATCAGTGCTGCCCTCCGACTGCAAAGTAACGTTGTACGCCGGCAGCATATTCTCTGCTTCTTCTTTTCCCGAAAAGAGGCCTATTTTGTCAACTATTAGTAAATTTTTTGTCCGCTCAACGGCCGCCGGAGTATTTTCGCTGCCGCTTGCGCCGGCGTTGTCGCCAAGTATGCCGCCAATGGAGTCTGACAGCAGCGGCGGCACTGTCAGAAAGAGTATAATCAGCGCCGTTATCACTATGGTGAATACTAAAAACACCTTATTTCTCATATAATTGCCGTATTCATATAAAAATACCGTTTTAAGCTGTTTCATTATTCTTCATCCGCCTTTTCCACAAAT
>JAUUSE010000045.1:0-14396 GCA_030842085.1 Bacillota bacterium
ACCATAGAAGAACCTCTTCAATTACATATTTACAGAAAAAGTTTCACACTGCCTGATAAAGCTATACTGATAATATTAGTATTTACTTGAAGTGGGCCGAAGCTCTACTTCAGTATATTCACCACTTTCGTCAATAACATATTTTACACTTGTAATAAACAAATCAGATTTATTACCAAAAGTAGTATCGTTAATGACTGCCTTTTCCCAAGTAAGAAAGCTTTTATAGCCGGGTACACGTATAGTATAAAAACGGGTAGCAGCATTGTTCTTTTTAAGCTCATAATCACAAAGCTGCATATTAGCCACTTCTTCAGTGTCGGGAAAATTCATAAGCTTTCTGCGGTTTATCATTTGTGAAGCTTCGGTGGAATCGGTCGCCATTGACGTATATTCTCCGTTTACTTCGCTTATACCCCACATGCTACTGTATCTTTTATATCGGTCGTCGTTGTATGACAAATATGAAAACTTAATTCCGTTGTCAGCGGAGTTTGAAAAGGTATGCGTAGTGCTAAGAAAGCTAGGATTAAATACGACTAAATTATCCTCGTTGACATCCGGTGAACAGCCATATGCAAACCAGACTATAGTACCTAACGCGTCCCATTCCGAATCACCCTTGTAAATTTCTGTTTTCAGCTGTGTAGAGGCATTTAAAGCCTCTTTATAATTTATGGTATATTTATTCTTTATGTAAGTTTCAAAATAATCCATCACAAAAGTATTATATGGGAATTCTTTAGGAATAGCTTCATTGTCGCTTAACAAAGCGCCTCGAGATCGCGCCGTTACGTTCATATATTTGCCGTCATCATCCATATAAGTATATACCTTATCAGTATATCCGGTAAAAAGTTGGCTGTAGTTATCATCGTATACATTTAAATCAAGCGCGTCTATTTTTTGTGTCGTCGGAAATACAAGATTGGCAGAAGTATATGGCTCATATATCTTTTTTTGCATTACGAGCTTTATTGGATTAGTTATTTCAATATTTGAATAGTTCAAATCGGTTATCATAAATTTCACTTTAAAGTCAGCTCCTTGCCGGCAGGAAGTATAGCGTCGTTAATGCTTGGATTAAGCTCAATAAGTTTTTCTACTGGTATATTGTAGGCATTGCTTATAGTCCAAATGGTTGAGCCGTTCAATGTGGTTGCGGTGTCCTGATTGGGTCCACTATAAGTAGCTTTAGTAAACACATCTTCAATAAAAGCGAAAGAATATTTTACGCTTTGAGGCCCAGGCTCTCCTAACATGCTAAATTCAGAAAAGTAAGCGCAGTAAGTGGCAAACCCCGGAATATACAGTTCTTTTGGCGCACTTTCCTTAAATAGATTATATAATTTAAAGAAACTGACAAACGCACTCGTACCGTAAAATTCACCTTCGCCAGATAATATTCTTGCACTTTGACCGTAGTTTTGCAAATTAGCGCCGCTGTGTGGAACAAAAAAATCTTTTAAATTTTTAGTGCATTTTAAAGTCATGTTAGTCGGATTATTTGGCCATGTAAACGTTGCAAATTTAAGTTTGTCCATATCATTCTCTTTTCTGTAATATTATTATCTGTTTACTGCGTAATTTGCCGTTTATAGGATAAGATTTGAATATTGTCGATTAACCGGCTGCTAATGCTGCAGGTTTCTTTTACATTTAAAAGCCGGCATTCGCTAAAAACGATATTATAATCTGGCAAGGCGACTTTAAGAGAAAATGTTGAATCTTTATATGAATCAAAAAAGTCCTGCGCATCGCTGTCGAGCTTTAGCTGATCAAGTGTTATATTATGCTCCTCTGTATCAAAGCACAGATTATCGTAAGCTTCAAACGCGCTGCCTATATGCCGGTATGATATATGGCTGTCGACGGTTATTGACTCTATCATTCCAAGGGGCGCATCATCTATGCTTACCAATATGTCTTTAGCGAGCACAAATTTAGCATCAGACATCATCGCCACCTCCGCTCTGCGAAATGTTAAAGCACCTTGCGGATATAGACTGTGACAGAATTTCACTTGTCGAATTATATTGTACCGACCCCGTCGAAATAGAGGCAATGCTCAAATCGGTGTCTGATAAAAGTATATCTATAGCAGAATCGATGAGGTCGGATATATAGCTGCCGCCCATTTCAACATAGGCGTAAATTTTAATAGTAATATCTATAATTTCCGTGCTGCCAGTGACGTAGGAATCGCTTGTAGAATAGACAACATTACCCAACCCAACGTCAGAGACCTCCGCCTTTACGGCAGACACGGTAACGCATGGATAGCTTGAATATTTTTGATTTTGAGGATATTCGCTGAATACTTCCATGTTCTGAAAAACCGTATCAGATTTTAGAAGCGTTATAATATTATTGAGATAAGCTTGCATTGGTAACTCCTACAGAATGTTTGAGTATAGCCCAGCAGTAGCAGGGCTTGTTTTTAAAATAAATCATTTCAGAACGCCTTACTACATATTTATCACCTGATGAGTCTTCGATATATGTATCGGCGCCCATATCGCCGAGATTATATTCGGCAGAGCCAATATATACAAAATACTTTATATTTTCATAGCCCTCAGGCTTATATGTCCCGCTTAGATACTGCCTGTTTTTGTACAGGAATGGCTGTATAAAAGCGCTGCAGCTTATTGTGCTTTCTGAGTTTATTAGCTTTATCTTGTTTCCGTATTTTTTAATAAAATAGTCCACCTGTTTAGCAGCGGTCATTATAAATCCCTCCTGCAGTCAGGTATGGCGGAAAATACAAACTCAGAGTCGGACAAAAGGTGCATAATTGGGCGCATATATTCCTGCTTTATGCTTTCAGCGGCGCCGATTGTATTGCCGGCGCTGTGCGTGACGGTAACGTCTCCGGCCTTAAATGATGAAGATGTATCCTGTGCTGACGATATAAGCGACATTCTATAAAAAGCGAGAGCCGCCGCGGCGCGGCATAAGGCGTCCTCATTTGCCGCAGCAGATGACGCGTCTATTAACTGAGCTTCTATTTCCTCAGCTGACGAAAGACAAAGGTCAGAATATCCCTCGGCGTCCGTCTCGGATAGGCCGCTGAACATACAAAAATTATCAAATACCTTATCGCTGTCTAACATAATGGCCTCCTTTCCAAATTGAGCGGCAGGGGATAGCCCCTGCCGCAAAAAGATAAAAATTACGCTGTAGCGAGTGAAAGAACCTTGGAAGCGTCGGTAAATATCTTTGAGAATCCGACAGTGGAGGTTATGGCGGTACGCTCTGTCTGGCAGTCTATAAGCTTGTCATATTCGACGCTGACGTCTGTAGAGACTACCATTTCAAGCGAGTATTTCTTATCAAGAGCGATAAATGTTTTTGTCGGCAGCGAGCTTGAGCATATAAGCTTTGCTCCGAGCGGAGTGCTCAGCTTGCCGGTGCCCTGGAAGTTAAGTCCCGTAAGAGGATTTTTAAACTCGTCTATGGCAAGCAGAAGCTGCATAACGTCTTTTGATACAATAATAGTATTCATCTCATAAGGTTGCAAAGCTGTCCAAACCTTGAGTATATCGTCGTATGTAATCTTATCGGCAGTCGTAACGTTTATAATGCCGGCGGCATTGCTGTTATCGCCTGTTTTTATGATAGAAACCGCATCGTTAAGCTGCTGTAATGCGATGTTGGCGCCTATACGCTTTAATGCAACGGTAAATATGTCTATTCTCTGGAACTTGAGAGACTCATAAGAAGCCACCAGCATGCTTCCATACTTTTTAAGATCGACAAGGCTGGGCTTTGTCGTTACGGGTGAGCTGCTTATAGTGCCGCCCTCGGTTATTTCCGTGGAAATAGAAGTGCTTATGTCGGCGCTTATGCTGCGGTAGTCTATGCCGGGTATAACCGTGACGGCGGCGGCAATGTCTTCAATATTAACTATTTCAGACATGCCCTGCTTAACAGCGCGTCTTACATATTCAGGGAAGAGTATGCTCGACTCAGATGCCGCAAAAAACTTCTGAACCATGTCTGAATCCTTGCCGCAAACCTTTATGTCAAAACGCTTAAGCTGGCGCTGATAGGCGTCCATTCCCTCAAGCTCGGTGCCGGCATACTCTGATGATGGGTCTAACTCTTCGAGTATCTGAGAAAAGCTTTTAGAAGAGTTTGTGTACATGCTTTTAGTAAGGTTAATATTTTCGTAATTCATATATATTCTCCTTTAAAATTAAATTTTAAATTCCTTATAGTCTTCTTTTTCGGCTTTTGGCCCGTACTGTGATATTTGGGGGCTTGGCGGGAACATTTTATCAATGTCGCTGTTAAATACCGACTTAAACGCTTTCAGCTCATCGATAGACATCTTGTCGCATACGCTTTCCATGACGTCCTTTTTAAGCTCCGGCTTAGCAATTGAGCAGGATTTTAATACCTCCGCCTTAAGGTCGCGCAGATATGTCTCGCCGATGCCGGCCATATACTCCATTTTTCTGATATAATCTCCCAGCGCTTCAGCCTCAGACTTGTGAAGCAGTACGCCATTGTCATTTACCGCCGAAAGGGATTTTATAGTAGTGGCAATGTCCAAATTATCCTCTCCTTTCGCATAAGCGTTTGTCCCATAAGATTTCACAACACCGGCTTTTGGCTGCGCCGGAACGGCTACAAACGACCATTCAAAGGCGTCGGCGGGGTTGATAAGCTCGGCATAGCACAGCTTTTTAGCGCCGTTTGATTTGTATTGACGGCCCTTAACGTGCTTGCACTGATTGCTGCGCATGTCGTTGCCGCATATAGAGCATACCGTCTTAGCGACTGAGCAGCCAATGCTTACCTCCTTTTTTATGCCGGCGTCGATTTCCGTGCGCAAATCCTCGTTACGGCTGGTTTTCGGCATATATGCCCTTGCTTTAAGGCGCATATAGTCCTCGCCGGTGCTTGTTTTCTTGCCGGTTACCGGCTCCACCTCACAGGCAAAAATTCTGGCCATTTGGTCCTTACCCTTCATTGAATGGTCAAATATGCCGGACTTGCCGATGTAAAGCTCGGCGAGCTTGTGAAGCGATTCTGTGGTGAACCTTTCAAAGTCCCTGTCTATCTCGTTGTCGCAGAGAATAATGGAGAAAACAAAGACTTCATCCTTTTTAAGCTGTCTTCGCGACTGCTTGTTGATAAGCTCAAGCTCCTCGTCTGTTATTTCAGAAGCGACCTTATCAAGATATCCTTCTTTCATTCAGTCTGGCCCTCCGTTTCTAATAGCTTTTCTTCAATTTCACGTGCTTGCATAGTGAGCAGCTGCGCACGCGCCATCTCAACTTCATCCTGAAGGTTGATGTTGTCCCACTCTATAGATATCTCACTGCTGTAGCCGTTAAGGCGCAGCCAGATATCGCAGATTTTATGGATAATGGGGTTGAGCATCCGGCGGTAGGCTTCAAGCTCGCTTGTTAAAATATCCGCCTGCTGGCTGCTCATTTTTTCAGTAGTGGACCAGCTCAGCCCAAGCATAAACGGCGGGATGCCGGTTTTTGCAACTATCTGTTCCATCATGTGCTTTACCGGCACAGACGAATCAAGAATTTGGTTGTCAGAGCCGATTACTCTAATCTGCACATCTCCGACAGATATAAAGTCCTTGACGCTGCCGGGTTGCATTGCATTTGACCACTCCTGAGCAATCTGCATAGCGCGGTTTTTGGCGGCCGCCTTGTCGAGCTGCGTTTCCGGCTTATAGGTAACGGCATAACGCAGATTACCAAACCGCTCGAAATTCATGCCTATAGTGTTGAATATCTTGAGCAGTATAGCGCTCACAAACGGCAGACTTCTAAGAAGCGACGTCCCATAAACACTGCCGGGGTCGGGGTTGAGCGCCGACAGCAGTATAAGACTTTGATATTTTACCGGGACAGCGCGTCCATCTTCTCTGCGGCAGACGGTGGCTTGAAGCGGTCCGCTTTTAATAATGTCCACATCGTGCAGCGGGACGTTGTAAAGCGCGCCGATTGTGTCGCGGCGGCAGCTGGGTACAATTTCGCCCACGGCCGTTCCGAAAGTTATAAGCTGGTCAAGATAGGTGTCTAAAAATGCGTTTATTCCTATTCCGGTGCCGCCTACCTGTACCGTGTCGAGGAAATGCTTAAGCTCGGCCGTCGTATCATCATCATCGCATTTAACCTGAAATCCGCCGACCAGCCTGACTATCTTAGAAATGGCCGCGTCAATTA
The DNA here is from genome assembly GCA_030842085.1 of Bacillota bacterium. Taxonomy (GTDB): domain Bacteria; phylum Bacillota; class Clostridia; order Oscillospirales; family Acutalibacteraceae; genus Timburyella. Next base: position 6,201 of record JAUUSE010000045.1, read on the forward strand.
TCGGCACGGCTTCGCGTATAGATGCATACAGCCGCCTTTCAGGGCCGGACAGCGGTATATATCCGTCTAAGTCGTGAAAGGGGTGGGAGATAGGTCTCGCCGTTTGGACGGCAGAGCACTCGACTTCATCACAGGCAGCCGCCTTTGCAGGGTCGGCATTTCTGGACAAAAATTTTAGTAAGCCCACATATTTACCTCCTGTTTATAGATTTCTGTTCAGCGCCGCCGCAAAGAAGACATCCTCCTCGCTGTCCACCACGGTCGCTACAAAATAGCGTATATCATCCATGGCGTGGTCGTTTTCCTTGCGCACGGCGTCTTTCACGCTGTCATTTTGCCAGCGGTAAAGAGAAAACTCCCTAAGCGTATCGCGGCAGGCGGCGCTGAACTTGATTTTGCCGGCCTTAAGCGCGGACGATACCTTTCTAATGCCATCCGCTACATTGTTATCCGCCGGCAGTACGCTGAACAGTCCGTGCCGCCTTATAACCGCCATAAATGAGGCGGCCGAGGGGTCGCATACAACGGCCTCAATTTTTCTGTTTCCCGAAAGCGCTTTAAGCGCCTCATAATACTCCTCATCGGTTTTCTGCTCACCCTCTCTGCGCGAATCGTAATAATATTCCGCCAGCCGATACCAAGTGTCCCCGCTTCTTCCCCACAGCCCAAACGAAGCCGGGTTGACGGTGCCGTAGTCGCAGGAGATGTAAAACTTGTCGCACGGCGGCTCATCGTGAAAAATATGCTTTTCAGGGGAGAACATTGGGTAAACAAGTCCGCTCGACACCGTCCAGCGCCCCTTTACAAACCGGTCGTAAAATACGCCGCTGTAAAGTGCTTCATAACGCTTTTTAATTGCGGGAGTAAGAGAGGGATTATCATCCATGGTAAAATGGACATAGAGCGCATTTTTAGCGTCGCGCTTTTTAATCCATTCATTGTAAAACCAGTGCGAGGGGTTATCAGGATTGCAGTTGAACCAGAAGCGCGACCCCGAAACCGAACAGCGCGCGATAGCCTGCTCTGCAAACGAGCGCGGCATTAAAACTACCTCGTCAAGCAGAATGCCGGCTAAGGTAATACCCTGAATAAGTGCCGATGATGATTCATCCTTGCCGCCGAACAGGTAAAAATAATTTACCCTGTCCTTTTTGCGCACGGTAAGGATATTCTTAGACGCCTTATATTCGCAGGAAAACGAGAGCGAATTAAGCATGGGAATAAGCGGCGCTATTAAATTCCTTTTAAGCGAGGATATTGTCTTACCGCATATGGCAAAATACTGCTTGTCAAACTCATAAAAGGCCCAAAGAACAAATGACAGCGACATACAGGTGGTTTTTCCGCTTCGTACAGCTCCGTCGCAGATTATTGCATCTTTAGAGTAGTGAGGGCTGCTGCGGCACCACCAGTTGAGCACCGTCAGCTGCTTATTACTGAAACTTTTCCATATCACGCCGTTTCCTCCGAACTGGGCAGGGAAGGAACAGAGCTTTCCAGCGCTCTATAAAATGAGTCGTGCTCGTCGGCCTGTTTTGCCTCGTTTATAAGATATAGCTTTTCCAGCGCTTTAAGCCTGTCAAAAAACTTAATTTCAATGCATCCCTCTTTAGGCTTTTTTATTTCAGCTATGCTGTATAGGTCGAGGGCGTCGATATCGGAGGAATTTATAGCGTCCTCTCTCAAAAGCTTGACGGCGTCGTTTACCGAGCCATAGGCTAGCCGATTGAGCCCGGCGGTGGCGCCCATTTCAGACAGTGTATTTTTTAGCCTGTCAATTTCCTTGCACACATATCTGGCAGAAAGCAGTCTTGCACCGGTGCGCTCAGGATTGCGTTTATATCCCGCTTTTATAGCGGCTTCTTTTGCATTTCCGTATATGACGTACATATAACAGAAGAGCTTTTCCTTTTCACTGATATTGCGTCTTTTCAATGGCATTCTCCTTTGCAGTAGTTTCATAAATGGGCAAAAAAGAGCGGCCTGTTGCACATAGTAATGCAACAGGCCGAAAATTATTTTTCTCTTTAGAGATTTTTATTATTTATAAACATAATGATATTTTGTATAAAACACCGCGCCTCTTTATCAGTTGGCCGCTTCACCGGCGATAGTATTAGGAGCGGTATTTTGCGCCTTCCTAGAATTCCGCTTTATAAATAGTATGTAAGACAGTGCCATAAACACGACAAAGTGCACCGCCATAGTTATGGCCGATGCTGCAGGCGTCAGTCCCGGATGAATTGGAGCGTAGGACTGCAAGAAAGATGATAAATCTAAATTAGAAACTCATAATTTTACAGGTGTTTATCACACCTCATAGAACTTTAATAAAATCCTCCGAAAGCCTTGAAAACAAAGGATTTATCGCAATCAGTACACCTTATCTCTTTATATGGTTTCACACAATGTTACCCTTGTTCTGCACAATCATAAGGGCAAAATCAAGGGCAAGAAAATCTCATAACAAGATATAACAGAGTGTGGCAATCGGAGAACTGTGACATATGTGCGAATATATTATACTGGAGGATTTATTATATGGACAAGTACATTTTTGATGAAGGCAATGGTTTATGGTATGAACTGCAAGGAGATTATTATATTCCTTGCCTTACTTTACCAAACAAAAAAGAGCAGCCTGTCGGTTTATGGGGACAGCGGCACTTGCAGTATCTGAAAGAATTCCGCAAAAATACATATACAACGCTGCTTACAAGTGGTAAATTGAATGCTTACCTTGCTGACATTGACAGGCAAGCACAAGAGAGATTTGAAACACTTACAGAACAGATGAAACGAGTACAAGGTATTACGGAACAGCTAAAAGCGGAAAGTGTTTTAGAATGGACAGGACGAATGAATAACATTAGAACTTGCGTTATTGAGATTGTCAATGAGGAAATAGTATACAGTTAAAATAATGTAACGCATATAACCGTAAAATTGCGGCGGGTAGGGTTAATAACCTTACCCGTTTTGCTTTCTGCTTTGCGAGACATTTTATAGGGTATTTTCCCTGAAAAATTGTTACAAATCTTCTGTTTGCCTCAATCGTTTGACAAGGAAAAAGAAACGAGTATAATAAGAAACATAAGTTGCACAACGATAGTTTTTTATGGAGGGAGATAGATGCCACCTAAATTTAAGTTCACAAGAGAACAAATTGTAGCTGCCGCTTTAGAGGTTACGAGAAAGAATGGAATAACAGGATTAACTGCAAGAGGACTGGCAGCAGAACTTGGCTCATCAGCAAAGCCAATTTTTGGTTTGTTTCAAAATATGGAGGAAGTACAGAGAGAGGTTGTATCTGCTGCGAATACGCTATATCAGTCTTACATCAAAAAAGGTATGGCAGATAGCAAATTCCCGCCCTATAAAGCAAGCGGTATCGCCTATATTCAGTTTGCAAAGGAAGAAAAAGAGTTATTCAAACTACTTTTTATGCGTGACAGAACAGATGAAAAGATAGAAGAAAACCGTGAAGAAATTCGTCCAATACTGGACCTCATTATGAAAAATTTAGGTATTGACGAAAATGAAGCGTACTTTTTTCATTTGGAACTGTGGCTGTATGTTCACGGTATTGCAACAATGATAGCAACAAATTATCTTGAATGGGACATTGAATTTATTGACAAGGCACTTACCGATGCCTATCAGGGATTAAAAAATCGTTATGTAACAAGGAGTACAGATAATGAATGAAAAAATTTATGAAAATCAAGGCATACGATTGAAATACTATGAATCCAGAAATAGTTTCCAGCCTTTGGTTTTAATTCACGCTCAAGGCGTAGACGGACAAAGTTATGCGAGTGTGGCAAAACAGCTTTCAAAAAAATTTCATATCTATTCGGTTGACTGCTACGGTCACGGCGGCAGTCTGCATAAGCCCGAAGAATATAATATAAAATCTATCGGAGCAGCCATAATAGATTTTATTGAGAATGAAATCGGTCAAAAGGTTTGGCTATTGGGACATTCTTCGGGAGGTCTGATTGCCGCTTATATTGCCGCCGAAACAGAACTCTGTGAAATGCTGATATTAGAAGACCCTCCTTTTTTCGCTTCTCAGGGAGAACGCAGAAAAAGCACATTCAACTATGTTGACTTTGCAACACTCATCTGAATCACACAAAGGCAATTTGGATGTGATAGTACCTGTTTCTCCCGTACCAGATATGTAACCGGTTGCCCGGAAGAACTCGTCATAGTCCTCTTTGGTGCAACCTTTAATAAAGATATGACAGTAACGCTCGTCGTTTTCATCAACGATATAAATACGCTCCACAAAGGATTGTATCAGCGTTACTAACACATCCGGCTGTGCGTCCTTTGCGTATTTCTCAAAGGATAACAGTCTTTCTTTGATTTCTTCAATATCTCTCACAGCATACATCTGACTTTGCCTGCTGTCCTCTAATTTTTGGAGCAAAGTTTCGGTTTCGGAAAGCTCATCGGTTAGTGCCTTTACATCCTCCTGAATAAACCGTTTTAAGCTTTCGTCTGCTTCCCGCAGATTTTTCACCTGATTCGAAATAGCTGCTTCAAGCTGTGCTTTTTTTTTCTTTAGTTCAATTAGTTCCTGTTCGTTCTGAGTATTCTTAAAAATATCCGAAGCCTTTTGATTGAGTAATTTGACAAAGTATTCGCTGTCTTCATCGGAGAGATTGGATAACTGTTTGACTACAAATTCATCAAGCAGTACACCGTCAACAGCACGGAAAGTACATTCGCCCAAACGATAGCCGGGACAGACATATTTGAATCTCGGTTTGCCGTTTGTCCATCGATTTGATTCGGAGATAACTCGCAGGCGTTTCCCACAATGCGGACAGTATACCAGTCCTGCCAGCAGAGCATTAGTCTTTCGGTGCGGGCGGTTGTATTTTTCTGCAATGGAATCAAGCATATTTTGTGTATCAATCCATTGCTGACTCGGAATAAAACCTTCGTGCCTGCCAACCGAGATAATCCATTCGGAAACAGGCTTTGCAGACATTAACTGTATAAATTTAGGGGAAATAAAAGTGCTGTCAGCATCCTCAAACTTCTCTTGGTCGGTCTTGTTATAGGCGGATAAGCCGTGCTGTCCGTCAAACTCTGATAGATCAGCGCATACTCCACCGCCGTTTTCGTAGAAATAGTTGTAGGCAATTTCATCAGCAACGCAGTAAACAGGATTTTTTAATAATAATCTTGTAGTGGAAGTGTTGAATTTGCTGCCGATCTTTGTGCGATAGCCAAGCTCATTCATCCTGTCTGCTGTTTTCTTAATAGAGCGGGTTTCTGAAAATACAGCGTAGAGTTTTTGTATCATTGCTTTTTCTTCGGGAATGCTCTCCAAATAACTGTAAGCTGATTTGTTTTTGCCGCTGCCGGTCTTTACACGCTTCACTGTGAAACCTGTGGGTGTATTTCCGCCAAGCCAGCGTCCGTCTTTAGCAAGCTCCATCATATTATCTGTGATACGCTCGGTCAGAGTATCACGCTCAAATTCCGCAACCACAGCAAAGATTTGAATGAATATTTTGGATACACCGGAAGCGGTGTTGATATTGTTGGAGCAGATCAACAAGTCCACCTTGTGCTTTTCAAGAAAATCAAGCAAGCGTAAAAGGTCACTGGTCTTTCTGCCGATACGGTCTAACTTGTAGCAGACAACCGCACGGATTTTACCCATTTCAATATCGTGGAGCATACGCTGGAAATCAGGACGGTCGGAATAGTAACCGCTTAGCCCTTTATCCTCATACTCCATAAAGCTGTAATCGTCGTCAAGCTGAAGTTCTCTTTTGGCATATTCGGCGCATTGCTTGAACTGTACGCCGATACTGTCGCCTTTATTTGTAATACGGGACTTTCGGGCGTAGATAGCTACGCCACGATTGTCCTCATTGTTTCGCTTTTGTTTTTTCATCATAATTATTGCCCTCCTCACCGTCTGATTATACCGCTATCCCCGTAACCGTTTCTATTGTGCGACCTCGTTTTTGAAGGTCGGATAGAAGTAAGCGTAAGGTTTCAACATCAAAGGCACGGATTTTCTGCTCAAGATATTCCACTCTCTTGTTCTGGAAAGTGCGCAATGAATTTTCATAATCGTTTCCTCTGTGAATCACAGCGTTCATCTTAAAATCCATAGGCACACCTCCTTATCTTGAATCTCTGTCACGCAGCCGTTTTCGATGGTACGCTTCGCAGAGTTTTACAATGGTTTCTTCCATTTGAGTGGTGGTATAGTTTTTCGGAAAATATTTGCGGATACGTTCGACAGGAATTTTCACTCGCTCTTTCTGATTGGCTTTTTCCTCGTTCATAATGGCGGATAACTGTTCTTTCGTGAACAATCCCTGTATACTGAGAGCCTTTAAACGCTGTGCCTGAGATAAATTAGGCGTACAATCGCTGTATTCCATTTCGGACACCAGCATTGTCTGTTCTTCGGGGAGTAGATAGGATAGCTCGACGGCAGGAGTGAAAGCAATCCGTTTTTCATCAACCATATCCAAAATTGGAGGGATAAGATTGGTCAGACGGATATAGCGTTTAACTGTGTCTTTGCTTGTGTTATCACTCTCAGCAATGATTTCAGTTGCCAACTTCGGTGCAACTTGCTCCGAAGTTAAGTCAGAGCGTTTTCCTTGATGTCGTAATGCTTCGGCTTTCAACTTGTAAGCGAAGGCTTTCTCCGATGGTAAAATATGTTCTCGGTGCAGATTGCTGTCTACCACTGCAATGGCAGCGGCGTCACGATCAAGGGGAACAATTAAGGCAGGGACTTCTTTTATCCCTGCCTTAACTGCTGCGCGAAACCGTCTGTGTCCCGATACAATTTCGTATTCGTCTTTGGTATTTTCTTTTGGTCGGACGATTAGCGGAGACAAAATGCCTTGCTCCTGAATGCTTTCGATCAAAGCGTTCATTTCTTCGTTGTCCTGAACCTTAAAGGGATGTCCCTCAAAGGGGAAAAGTTTTTCTATTGCAATATTTTTTGGTGTGTTTTTCATCGTTCATAATTCCTTTCTCTGTTTTTGGTTTTTACTTGTATTTCCATAGCACGCTCGGTTTCAAGTAGTTCCAAGATATGCGGATACCGCTCGGTGATGGATTGTGCAGTTTTGAGATCTTCACGCAAAGGTTTTAACTTTGCAGAGATTTTTCTTGCCGCCGTTTTGTTCTGTTCTTTTTCATCTTCTGATTTCGGGTGTCGGATACGGTTATAAATTTTCTGCCGTTCCGATTCCAACGCAGAAATATCCGTAGATTTTTTCTCGATAAATGAAACAAGCTCCTGTGCGGAATCAATTTGATTCTCACAAAGAAGCTTGTATTCCTTTAAGGTTTGATCTAATTTTCTGACTTCCTGCCGTAGTGCCGGGGATAGAGGCTTTGGGGATGACGGCTCTATATTGTTGCCTGTTATCAGTTTCCAAAGTTCAATAATCAATGCAAAGGCAAGCTGTATCCCGTCCATACGCTGCGCTTTTTTAAATTCGTATTCAAGCTGTAACAGCGGTGCATACCGTTTTGGAATACAAATTGCGTAAAGAGTAATATTTTTCTGATTATCAATCAGCCTCTGCTGTATTTTCTCCTGCGTGTATTGCTCGCCTAACGAATCAAGACGGACAGAGCGTTTCCAACCGGGAGCAATAATGGAGGGATGGCGGTAATCGCTGTTTCTTGCATAGCTGTAGCCGAGATTTTTCAGGTATAAATCAAAGGCTTTCCAGTTGGTTGTATTTGAAATTGCTTCATCAATATCCCGTTTTAAAATATCCCGGTGAGTGAAACCGCCGCTTTTGTGAATCCAATAGTCTTTCTTTTGATTACCTGTGAATTTACTCGGCGGTAATACGCTTTTTCCTTGTTCCAAGCAAACTGCATCGGAAATCTCTCTCAGCTTGTAATGGTCGGAAATATGGTTCTCAAATTTCCGACCGGTGCGAAAAGATACCGAATTTACCACAATATGATTGTGCAGATTATCTGTGTTTAGATGGGTGGTGACGACTATCTCATAATCCTTGCCCCACATACGCCTTGCAGTTTCCAGTCCAATTTGATGTGCTTCTTCAGGCGTAACCTCGCCACTAATAAAACTCTGATAAGCGTGATAGGCAACATTCCCGCCGAGCTTGCCGTAACGACGCTTAGTAGCCATCATATATTCGTATGATTTTTGCTTCG
>JAUUSE010000046.1:0-14147 GCA_030842085.1 Bacillota bacterium
TTTTCAATGTGCTTCCCGCTCCCCCTCTCAAGAGAGCCTTGTTATTATATCGCACTTGAAAGCATAAAGTCAAGTCTTTTTTTCACTTTTTCCAAATAAATTTTTTTATATGCCTTTTATGACAATTTTTTCTTCTGTTTTTATTACCTTTGAACCGCTAAAAACATCGCATTTTTCGACCCCTCCTATTTCTGTGAGCGGCACTAAAACAAAAGCGCGATTATTCATTTCTTTATGCGGCAGCGTCAGCTCTTCATCATTATATTTTTCATTATCATACAATATTAAATCTATATCTATTATCCTCGGACCGTTTTTTATATTCCTTATTCTTCCCATTGCCGCTTCTATACCAAGGCATGCGCCGAGCAGACAGCGAGGGGAAAGGGATGTTTCTACCTTTACCGCAATATTATAAAAGCTGCGCTGCTCTTTCAGCCCAACCGGCTCCGTCTCGTATACCGACGAAACAGCCGTTACCTTTGTTCTCGGGAGTAGCGTCAGCGCATCAACCGCTCCCTGCAGATTTTTTAATCTGTCGCCGATGTTGGAGCCCAATGACAAATATGCAACGCCCATATCATCTTCTCCTTGTTATACTTACGGCAACATAGTCAAAATCGCCGGACATAGGAGCCCGCGGTTTTTTTACCGTAACTTCAACCTCGCTTACGCCGGTATACTCCGCTAAAATTTCTTCACAAATACGCCCTGCGAGCTTCTCTATGAGATTATACTTTGCTTCTTCAACTACTCTTCGCACCGTTTTCGACATTTTGGAATAATTTACCGTGTCTTTTAAATCATCGGTCTTTGACGGCTTAGTTAAATCTGCATATGCCGTTATGTCCACGATAAACGGCTGTCCTTTTTCTTTCTCCTCCGGATTTACGCCGTGATAAGCGTAAAATCTCAGTCCCTTTACAATTATTTTATCCATTCTTGCCTCCGTCATCACAGCGATAAAGCAAATCCGCCATGCGCGCCGTCTGTACGCCGTATTCTACATTATGTACGCGTATTATGTCCGCTCCGCCCATTATCGCCGCAGCGTTGGCCACTGCCGTGCCCACATCGCGCTGGTCGGCTATTATTACTCCCGTCGCTTCGCCCACAAAGCGCTTGCGCGAAAGACCTACAAGATATGCATATCCATCCGGCCTTACCTCGCTGGTGCGGCGGACCAACTCTATATTCTGCATATATTCGTCCTTGCCAAAGCCAATGCCGGGGTCAAGGCAGATATGGCTGCTATCTACGCCTAAAGCCTCGGCCTCAGCCGCCATGCTCACGAGCTCGTCATGCACCGACCTTACAATGTCCTCCGGCGGATTTCCGTTATGCATAAGTATCCAGCCGGCGCCGCTTTGCTTGACTATGCCCGCCATTTCCGGATTAATCTTGCCGGACACGTCGTTTATAATCGACGCTCCCAGCTCTAAAGCCGCAGCTGCGGCTTGAGGGTAATATGTATCTATTGATATCGGTATGTTTATGTTGCCGCGTATCTCCTTTAAAAGATTTTCAAAGCGGCGTATCTCCTCCTCCGGCGTTACGGGAGTATGGCCCGGCCTTGTCGACTGCGCGCCTATGTCGAGTATGTCCGCGCCGGCGTCCTCAATGTAGTGAGCGTGCTTAACAGCATCGTCAAGATTATAATACCTCCCGCCGTCGGAAAATGAGTCGGGGGTTATATTTAGTATTCCCATTACATATGTTCTTTTCCCGATATCAAGCGAAAAATCTTTCATTTTAAATTTCAGCATAAAAATTCTCCCCCTTGGATTAAGCGTGATTCCGCGAAAATGGCTGCAAGCACCAATTCATCTTAATTAATTATACACTATTATTTTAAAAATAAAAGCAATTTAACATACGCTTTTTAGCGCTTTACCATTTTTCTTTCATACAATTTAGGGCCACAAGATATCCGCCGCCTGTGCCGCAAAACTACACCTCTTTTTTTGATATTTATTTTTCTTTGTCCGATAAAGAGTTATCCACTACCTCAAATTCAGAAATCCGACGTATTATTGCCGGCCCAAATTATTTTTACTGCATGATGCTCGCACGCCGCCAAAGCGTAATACATACTACTTAGTACAGCATCGGACTGCCGGCAAGCCCCTATTCGCCGACCATAATTAAGCGTTAAAACCGCCTAAGCAGTTCAGGATATGAAACTTTATTATCCTGCGGCACTTTGCCGTTGAAATTTTGGAATGTATATTCCATAGCCGCAATATCTTTTATATTTTATATTAGTTTATGCGCCAAACCGTTTTCTAAACTTTTCTGCGTTTCAGCAAAAAATCGGCAAATTCCTTTCCAGTCAAAACGAAATAAAAAATGCAGATAAAGCCTAAGCTCTATCTGCATATATTTTATTTAGCTTATATCTTTGCCAGCGCCTGCTCAAAGTCGGCTATTATATCCTCTATATTCTCTATGCCGACCGATAGCCGTATCATCTCCGGCTTTACTCCGGCTTCTTCAAGCTGCTCGTCCGTACGCTGACGGTGGGTCGTCGACGCCGGGTGCTGTGCGCCGGTACGGGGGTCGCCCACGTTTTTTACCAGAGCTGTAAGCTTAAGCGACTCCATAAGCTTTACCGCCGCTTCTTTTCCGCCCTTTACGCCGAATGATACTACGCCGCTGCATTTGCCGCCGAGATATTTGCAGGCAAGCTGATAATCCTTATTATCCTCAAGGCCGGGATAGTCAACCCACGCCACCTTGTCGTGCTGTGACAGATATTTTGCCATGCTCAGCCCGTTTTGCGAATGACGCTCCATCCTCAGCGCGAGCGTCTCCAGCCCCAAATTAAGCAAAAATGCATTTTGCGGGCTCTGCTGCATGCCGCAGTCCCTCATAATATGGCAGCGGGCTTTAGCTATAAATGCGGCAGGACCGAATTTGTCGGCAAACACTGTGCCGTGATAGGATTCGTCCGGCTCGCACAGCATTGGGAATTTGCCGCTGGCTTTCCAGTCGAATTTGCCTGAATCTACTACTACTCCGCCCAAAGCTACAGCGTGACCGTCCATATACTTGCTGGTAGAGTGTATGACTATATCGGCACCAAACTCAAACGGACGGCAGTTTATAGGCGTGGGGAAAGTGTTGTCTATTATAAGCGGAATGTTGTGCTTATGAGCAACCGCTGCAAGCTTTTCAATATCCGCTACCCTAAGAGACGGATTGCTGAGCGTTTCGCCGAATATAGCCTTGGTATTCGGCTTTACAAGCGCGTCAATCTCCTCGGCCGACATGTCGTTGTTTATAAAAGTGACGTCTATCCCTATCTGGCGCAGCGTGATGTTAAACAGGTTGTATGTACCGCCGTATATCTCGCTTGTAGATATGATATTGTCGCCGGCGCGGCAGATAGTCAAAAACGCCGACATGGTCGCCGCCTGCCCTGACGACGTAAGCATAGCGCCTACGCCACCTTCCAGCGCCGCTATCTTATTTTCCACCGCTTCAAGCGTCGGATTCGAAAGACGGGTGTAAAAGTGGCCGCTCTCATTTAAATCGAACAAATCGCCGAGCGTTTTCGCACTGTCATATTTAAATGTAGTGCTCTGATAAATCGGCAGTACGCGGGCCTCGCCATTTTTCGGCGTCCAGCCCGCCTGTACGCATTTTGTATCTATATGACTCATTTTTATTCCTCCTAATTAATTTATGTATTAATGCGGCAATTAAAACGGTTGCCGCAGAGCTTTAATTTCTCTCGACAGCAAGTTGCGCAAAATTCATAGCGCCGTCCGACTTATGACAAGCATAAAAGACTTGCTGAAAAATTTTACTTGTTGCCTCTAAAACCAAATCCGCCGTACATCTTTACAGCGCAAAGTCAAATATAATTCCAATTTTTACGGCAGCAGTCATGCTGTCAGCGCTGATATTACACCTCTGTGTCCTCAGCAGCATTGATGTCCGTTTCCAAATTTTCTGAGCTTTCTTCCGTAGATTTTGCTTCTGTTTTAGGCTCTGATAATACTTCTTCTGACGCTGACTCGCCGGCATTTGCTTCATCCGCATCAGGCGCTGCAGTCTTGCTCTCATTCTCTGCATTTTCTGCTTGTGCTTCCGACGACATCTCGCTTTCAGACTCACCGTTTGCCTCTTCGCTCAAATTTTCCTGCGCTGTCTGTGCCTCCGCCGCTTCGCGCTCTCTTATTTCATCCGCTTCTTCATCGTTCAGCTTTCGCACTATGGCAATAGGCGTCTGCTGGTCGCCTTGGTCAAGAGGGTTATCCTTAAACACCTGCTTGCAAAATGCTATGTCAATTTCTTCTGATGAACGGCCCAGCACCTCTACGCCCAAGTCGTTGGCGTCTATTACTACTATGCCGTTGCCCGTCACTTCTGCCAAATGCGCCGCCACCTTATTGGGCTTGTCCGGCGCAAGTTTGGCATAATGATTATATGGCGGGATGGTACAGTCACATGGTCCGTCTATTGCACGCGCCTTTTCACCGCAAATGCGGTAAAACACGCCGCGTATGCCGAACGGCTTGGTAATGGCAGAACAAAAGGCGGCAAACAATATGCGGACTATTCCAAGCTCCCTTATCGCAAGCTCCATCGTTTCCGGTATGCCAAGGCCTATGCCGTACGGCGATTTATATACAAATTTGGAAAGTATTCTCGCCATGCGCCGCGGCTTTATCGTGTCTATCGGAAAAGCGCGGCCCTGACTTATTGCCACTATCTTTTCGCTCATAAATATTATATCGCCCTCGCGCCTGTTGTCGCCTACATATGTAAGCAGAATTTCATCCAGCGAATCGCCGGATTTTACCACATGCGTTTTAACAGGATACCTTGCAAATGTACCAAACTCCGTATCAATTACTAAGCTTTTGCCCCTGTTCGGCTTTAAATCCTGTACTATTTCTTCCATTTTGCTTTACCCCCAGCACTGATGACTATTTTAAAAAGCCCGGTCGCTTAAAACCGGGCTTTTGCCTTTCCGGCCTCAATTTGCAAAATCTCATAAAGCTGCAATAATCGCGCACTCCAAAAAATCCCGCCGTCAAAGCCGCATTTAGCATAGATTATTTGCCTCCTGCAGTTAAGGATTATGGCGTGCTCTTATATACTCCAGCCGCCGGCAAGCTTACAGCGGCGCGCATATTTAAATCTTACCAATATTAACAGCTTTAATCCAAAATAAATTTATGCGTTGCCCTCTGGGAAGGCTTCGGTATTCATTGTCTCGCGGAAACGGTCGCCGTCTATTTTTTCCTCGTTAAAGAGAATGCCGGCAATCTGGTGCAATTTATCCATATGCGTTTTGAGTATCTCAAGCGCACGGTTATAGCAGTTTGTTATTATGCTCTCAACCTCTTCGTCGATGATTGCTGCAGTTTTCTCAGAATAATTCGGCTCGGCTGAAAAGTCTCTGCCGAGGAATACCTCCTCCTGCTCGCCGCCGAACATTATCGGGCCGAGCTTTTCGCTCATGCCGTATTTCGTAACCATCTTTCTGGCAATTTCCGTTGCGCGCTGTATATCGTTGGATGCGCCGGTGCATATATCTTTCTGAGTGAGCTGCTCCGCAGCGCGGCCGCCGAGCAGTCCGCATATGTCCTCAATCAGCTTTGTTTTTGATATATGGCCCTTGTCATGCTCCGGCAGATACATTGTATAGCCTGCCGCCATGCCGCGGGGAATAATCGATATCTGATGCACGGGGTCCTGCGTCGGGAGAAAATATGATACTATCGCGTGTCCTGCCTCGTGATAAGAGGTTATCATCTTGTCTTTATCGTTTATTACAAGCGAGCGTTTTTCCGCGCCCATTACCACCTTTATAGTGGCCTCCTCAACCAGTTCGTTTGTTATTGCCTTCAGCTTCCTGCGCGCCGCAAGCAACGCCGCCTCGTTAAGCAGATTTTCCAAATCGGCACCGGTAAAGCCCGCCGTTGACTGCGCTATTGTCTTAAGGCTTACGTCGGGAGCAAGCGGCTTGCCCCTTGCGTGTACTTTAAGTATCTCCTCTCGGCCCTTAACATCCGGATAGTTTACCGTTATCTGCCGGTCAAAGCGTCCGGGGCGCAGCAGCGCCTTATCAAGTACATCTGGACGGTTGGTCGCCGCCATGACTATTACGCCTTCGTTGGCGCCGAAGCCGTCCATCTCAACCAGCAGCTGGTTAAGCGTCTGCTCGCGCTCGTCGTGACCGCCGCCGAGTCCGGCGCCGCGCTGACGGCCTACTGCGTCTATCTCATCTATAAATATTATCGACGGCGAGTTCTTCTTCGCCTCGTTGAACAAGTCTCTTACTCTAGATGCACCGACGCCGACGAACATCTCAACAAAGTCGGAACCCGATATTGAGAAAAACGGAACATTTGCCTCACCCGCAACGGCGCGCGACAGCAATGTCTTACCTGTGCCCGGAGGGCCGACCAGCAGCACGCCCTTGGGTATTCTCGCTCCAAGTTCGTTATACTTCTGCGGATTCTTTAAAAAGTCGACTATTTCCTGAAGTTCTTCCTTTTCCTCATCAGCGCCCGCTACATCGGCAAAGGTTGTCTTTCGCTTGTCGTCCGCCGCCTGCTTGTATTTCGCCTTGCCAAAACTCAGCGTCTTGTCGCCGCCCATGCTCTGGCTCATGCGCTTCATCATAAAGTACCAGAAAGCGACAAGCAGCACTAAAATTATTACCATCGGTATCATGCTGGTAAGCCATGACAAATTATTTCCAGCCTCATAATTATACTCTATCTTAGTAGCCGCATCTCCAGAATGTTGTGCAGAGCTTTCCTTAAGTATCTCGCCTACGTCGTTATAGAAAATAGAAACATCCGGCACCGTGTAGCTGTAAACCTTGCCCGGCTCGCTGCGCAATGTATATTTCAAATCACGGCTAGCCAAGTTAAGGTTACATTCGGCTATCTCATTATTATAAAACATCTCTACTATCTCATAATATTTGGGACTTGCCGTTTGAGTCATGTTAAT
Source organism: Bacillota bacterium (assembly GCA_030842085.1). GTDB lineage: Bacteria > Bacillota > Clostridia > Oscillospirales > Acutalibacteraceae > Timburyella. Next base: position 6,979 of record JAUUSE010000046.1, read on the forward strand.
CGACACAAATATTATGCTCAGTAGCAGCACCAGCGGAAGTCCTACATACAGCAGAATATTCCTGACATTTTTATTCAAGTATTACCACTCCTTATATTCCCTTACAACCGGGACATATGTTTTATATATATTTCTCGTCCATCTCCGCCACATATGGCAAATTACGGTATTTTTCATCATAATCGAGGCCGTAGCCTATTATAAACACATCCGGCACCACAGCGCCTACATAGTCGGGCGTTATGTCCGTCATGTGACGCGACGGCTTGTCAAGCAATGTGCATATTTTTATGCTGGCAGGATTCCTTGCTGACAGTATTTCCTCTAAATAAGAAAGCGTCAGGCCGGAATCAAGTATATCCTCTACTATCAGCAAATCATAGCCCTTAAGATTTATATCAATGTCCTTTACTATTTTAACCACGCCGGAGGTTTTCACTCCGCTGCCATAGGATGAAACGCACATAAAATCAACACTGCACGGGATTTTTATGGCGCGCATAAGGTCGGCCATAAAAACCACCGAGCCCTTAAGCACACTAACAAGCAAAAGATTTTTGTCTTTGTAATCTTCACTTATTTTGCGCCCAAGCTCTGAAATTATTAGCTTTAACCTGTTTTCGTCGATAATTACATTTTTGACAGCCTGTTCTAACATATTCATCTGCATCTACCCTCATAAACTTATTTTTGCCGGATAAATATATGTACATCCAGCGCGTCTATCCTCATTTATGTAAAATATCACCGCGCAAAATGCTCTCCGCCATATCCTGCATATTCATTTCCGCATAGCCGCTTTGCGCTGAAAAAATTATGTTTTCCGATATGGCCCGTACATTTTTAAAACGCGGTGCATTTTCGCCGCTTAGACTAAAAAATCTTTTTATATATTTTCTCTTTGCGTTAATTCTATCACCACGGCTCTTTTAGTGCTCCTGTCAATCGCCGCAGATTTATCTGCGCCAAAGCCTGCCACCCATACGACCTTTCCGTTATCTTCTGCCAGCACCGGAACAGAGCTTCTCAGTCGCGGCGGAATATTCACTTCATTAAACAGCTTTTTTAGGCTTTTGGTTACATTCCTTCTTGCAAGAGTTATCTTGTCGCCCTCTTTTCGCTGCCTTAAGATTAGATTGGGATTTATTTTATCATAGTCAAGTAAGCAGTTTAAAAATTTTTTGTTAACATTTTTGCATTTATTAATTTCTTCTGCGTCAATTATGCATAATTTTACATCGCTGCCTAAAAAGTCGCCTTTACCTAAGTCTATGCTGACGGAATTTACGGCTTTTTCGACATAATTTTCAATATACAGCTTGCTTTTGCGCACCGACGCCGTATATCCACCGCCAATGTCAACACGGCCGGCGCCGCTGCTTATCATATTGGACAAAGCATCAACGGCGCGCTGTGAGAGCTCTATGCCGCATTCTTCCTTAACCGCCGATTTTAAAAATCTTATAAGCAGGCTTATATGCAGCGGCCTAAGCTGCGAAATGGATATCCCGCCGGCAAATCCGCTTATGTTTTCCGCCTTTATTCTTTCTGATATTTTTCGGCTTTGTGTCTCTAAAAATTCCTCGTCTATACGGTTATGCTGCGACGCTGTATATATATTTTGCAGTGAAGACTCATTTATTTCCTGCAAAGCGGGGAGTATGTGTCTCCTTATTTTATTGCGGATGTATATTTCCTCTAAGTTTGTGGAATCCGTCACATAGCTTATATTGCTTTGCCTGCAGTATTCCTCAATCTCTACACGGCTGCAGGAGAGCAGCGGACGAATTATTCTGCCGCGGACGGCCGGTATGCCGCACAGTCCCTTAAGCCCTGTGCCGCGGATGAGGTTTATCAGCATTGTCTCGGCATTGTCGTTTAAATTATGCGCCGTCGCTATCTTAAACTCAGATGTTGCGCATTTTTCAAAAAAGTGATATCTCAGCCGGCGGCCGCACTCTTCATGTCCCTCCCCTGTCTGTGCCGAAATGCTCGGCACATCCGCTCTTGCGACATGAAGTTTTACTCCTAAATCTTCACATGACTTTTTCACAAATTCTTCGTCCCTGTCGGCTTCGTCGCCGCGTATCATATGATTAAAATGCGCAGCTTCTATCCTGTCTATGCCAAGAGTGTCTTTAAGCTCCAAAAGTATATGCAGCAGCGCCATTGAATCAGCGCCGCCCGATAAAGCCACAAGCACAGAAGTGCCCGCCGGCAGCATATTATATTCCTTTATTGTACTTAATACTTTATCCTTCATTGCGATATGCTTCCTGTGCCGTAAAACGGGTAAACTCGCCCGTCCAGTGCAGCTTGACGGTGCCCGTCTCACCATGGCGGTTTTTGGCTACTATTACTTCCGCCGACGTCGTATCCGGCGGCGCATCGCCCTCGTCCATATCCCCCTGATAATAGCTTTCCCTATAAAGGAAGAGCACTATATCAGCGTCCTGCTCAATAGAGCCTGACTCTCTCAAATCCGCCAGCTGCGGACGATGAGACTTGCCCTTTACCTCAGTTCCGCGCGAAAGCTGGGCGCATACCAGCACCGGCACGCCTAAGTCCTTCGCCATTATCTTCAGGTTTCGCGTTATGTCGCTGACCTCTTGAACCCTGTTCTCCGTCCGGCGGGCCGAACGCATGAGCTGCAGATAGTCTATTATAACAAGGTCGGCCTTTTTCATTCGTCTAACCTTTGCTTTTATCTCCGGTACCGTTATGCCGGAGGATTCGTCAAAATATATCGGCGCTTTTGAAAGCACGTCGCTCGCCTGTATAAGCCGCGTCCACTCCGGTCCTGATATGTCGCCGCTGCGCAGCTTCTCACTCTTTATCGACGCCTCGTCCGACAGCATTCGCTGCGCCAACTGGTCGCGCGTCATCTCAAGCGAGAAAAAGCAGACGGATTTCCCCTGCTGCACCGCAACGTTGCGCGCAATGTTAAGCGCAAAGCTCGTTTTTCCCATGCCGGGGCGCGCGCCGAGTATTATTAGGTCTGACTTGTTAAGGCCCGTTATTATTCTGTCAAGGTCGGATATTCCGCAGGGTATGCCGATATAGTCGCCGCGGGTCTCGGGATTTGATATCTTGTCTATGCGGTCAAGCGTCTCGTTGACTATTATGTCTTTTATATGGCGGAGACCGGTAACCTCCTTGCCCTGTCTTATCTCAAAAATGCGCTGCTCGGCAGAATCCAAAAGCACGCCGGCGTCGGAGGCGCCCTCCGTCGCATCGGATATAATTTCCCGCGCCGCGCTTATGAGCGAGCGTACATAATATTTCTCCCGCACTATAGCGGCATAGCTCTCTATATTCGCTATCGACGGCACCGTCTGCGCAAGCTGGACAAGATATGCCTTGCCGCCGGCGTCGTCGTACAGGCCGGACTTCTTAAGCTCCTCCAGCACTGTGACGGTGTCTATTTTCGAGCTGAGCTGGAACATGTCGAATATAACCCGATATATAGCCTGATGCTGCGGAAGATAAAAATGCTCCGCCTTAATTGTGTCGGCCACGCGGGTTATGCTCGACGGGTCAAGCAATATGCCGCCCAGCACCGACTGCTCCGCCTCCAGCGAAAAGGGCACCTGCTGGCCGTATTCGGAAAATAGATTCTGCTCCGGCAACTTAAATACACTCCTTTGCCATTCGGCTTATTCCACAACCATTACCTTTACGTTCGAAATCATGCCCATGTGCAGCTTTACCTGAACGTCATACGCGCCGTAGGCCTTAATGTCCATCGGCACCGACACCTTTTTCTTGTCAACCGCTACGCCAAAAGCTTTGTTTATTTCCTCGGCAATTTCTTTTGATGTTACGGCGCCAAACAGCTTGCCGCTCTCACCCGCTTTCGCGTGTATGGTGATGGTTTTTCCATCTATCTTGTCGCAAACCGCCTTTGCGGCAGCACGCTCCTCTTCAAGATGATGCGCCTTCGCCGCTTCTTTGTTCTTTATATCGTTTAATGCTGACGCCGAAGCCTCTACTGCAAGGCCTCTCGGCAGCAAAAAGTTTCTGGCATAGCCGTCGGAGATTTCCTTTATCTCGCCCGCCTTGCCTTTGCCCTTTACATCTGTTTTAAATACTACTTTCATATATATCCTCCAATTCCATAATTTAAATGATAGTTATGCGCCGTATGCGCCGTAATATTCCACTGATATAAAACCATTATATATGTTTCTTTGCTATAAATTCACCCTGAGATTTTATGCGACATCTCCCAAACATACCAAATTTCGCATGCCCGGCATGTGTCTTGCAATATACGCCGCGTACTATCACACAGACGCGTACTTGTATCCGCCATGCCATTACATCCGGCTATATTTCGCCTCTTAATTTATCCTCCGGCCGTCGGATGAGTTATATTATAAATTTCATCGTGCGCATTGTATAAAAAGCTCGCTTTTTACATTTATGCCTTAGCACCGACAGTGTCAAACTTCAAATGCATTAAGAGTAAAAGCCTATTTATTAATTAAAGCGGCACACATGCTTTATAAAATCGCCTCAAGCATTGCTTATATGTCTATATCAAGCCATTCGTTCTTTTATGCAAAACCTTAATCTACTTATTTATATTAATCTGCCGTCTGTAAGCCGTTGGACCAACCCAATCGCCAATTAACCGTGCTAAAACACTCATTAATTTTTGCAAGTCCTCTGATATTGCCATTTACGCCATACTCTCGTTATATTCGTTTATGGCGTCTATAAGCCTTCGTTTTGCCTCAAACAGAGTAGTGTCCTTAAGCTGCGCCGCCGCCATTGTCATGTGTCCGCCGCCGCCGAGCTTTTCCATTATAAGCTGGACGTTAATCTTGCCGAACGAGCGCGCAGAAATATTTACGATATCGTTAATATGCATTATTACAAACGATGCATCTACACCGGATATCGACAGCAGCTCGTCCGCCGCCTGCGCTGCCACTATGCGTATATTGCCGTCCTTTGCGTCGGTGGTGGCTATGGCGCAGTCGCCTATTATCTCCGCTGACGACACTATCTGCGAGCGCGTCATATATAAATCCATACTGCCGGAAAACAGCCGTTTAACCTCTACCGGGTCGGCGCCCCTGCTGCGGAGGAATGCCGCCGCCTCAAACGTGCGCACGCCGGTGCGGAGCACAAAATTGCGGGTGTCCAGCATTATGCCCGACATAAGCGCCTCAGATTCCAGCGAGCCGACAAAATGCTCGCCCATATACTGAAGCATTTCCGTTACAAGCTCACAGGTCGATGACGAGTAAGGCTCGTGGTAAAATATTACGGCGTTGTTTATATAATCCACCGTCCTGCGGTGATGGTCGATTACAACAATAGTGCTGCACTTTTTGAACACCTCGGGAGAATCCAGCAGTTCGGCAATATGCGAGTCGACAACAATAAGCAACGTGCGCTTAGTTATCATGTGCAGCGCCTGCTCCGGCTCAATTACTGCGTCGGTTATGCCATGCTGCTCCATCCTCTCTAAAAGCGGCAGCGCAAGCGATTTCGAGCGAGTCATGACTATTTTGCCGGTCTTCTCCAGCTCCACTACCGCACGCCATAGGCCGACGGCAGCGCCCAGCGCGTCAAGGTCGGCATAACCATGGCCCATTATGAGCACATTGTCGCTGCTTAAAATAAGCTCTTTTACAGCAGACGCCACAACACGCGCACGAACCTTAGTTCTTCGCTCCACCGTTTTAGAAGCACTGCCGAAAAATTTATATTCATTTTTATTTTTAATCGCCGCCTGATCACCGCCGCGCCCTAAGACCATATCAAGCGCCTGCCGCGCGTTTAAATCGCACTCTTTTAAAGTGCTGCCGCAGCCCGCGCCTATTGACAAACTCAGCCCGCCGGTACGACCTTCTACAGTAAGCCCTTTTACTGTTTCTAATATCTTAAATTTGCTTTTCTCCATATCATTAAGCACGCGCTCTTCCATAACAAGCAAATACCTGTCAGATGCAAGCTTTGTGAGCAAAGCATTTCCGTCTTGAGCCATGCTCTCTACCAAATTGTCAATCTCGCCGGATACAATTGCGCGCTCGCTGTTTTTCCAGTCCTTTGTGACATCTTCCATGTTGTCTATAGTTATAAGCATTACAACCGGGCGGGTTTCACCATACTCCTTGGCCGTACGCTTTAAATTAGTTTCATCAAAGAAATATAAGATTTTAGTAACTCTGTCATCTTTTGCAGAGTCGCTTTCATAAACCGAGAAGCTTTTATCATCATATTCGACGTCCGCCCTGCGGTTTGAGCGCAATATATCTTCGGTATCTTTACTTATAATAAAGCCGTAATGCTCGCCGTAAGCGTCTCTTCCGTGCAACACGTGCGTCCTAAAAGATTCGTTGTACCATATAATTTCGCCCGTGTCATGCGTAACTAAAATCGGCATTGTAAAGCCGCTTAGTACGTCAGAGCCCTCCTGTCTCAAATCGTCGGCAAGGCTGAATATGTATTTTCTAATATCCTTATTCAGCATTCTCAGCCTGATAAAAGCAAATATCAGCACACCGAGCGACACCACTGCCGCCACTATGGCATATCGCCAGTTAAGCACTGCTATATATGCCGTCTGCATTATCACAAGTATGATAAGTACTATTACTACAGGTGTCAAATTCCAGATATTGCGTTTCATCTGACTTCTCCTATTCAGGCGGTATCACCGCTTATAAGTAAATATAAATAGCATCAATGCACAGATATGAACCCTGCATATCAGCAAGGCTAAGTCCGTATAAAGTGCGGCAGCAGCACACGGCCGTCGCCGGCAAAGCCAAGTTCGACCGACCTCATCTGCGTCCGGCCGCTTTGGTCAATTAAATCATCTCAATCGGCCGGAGAATAATATTTTCTAAATGTCTAATCCGACTTTGCCATATTTAGCGCGCAGGATATTGTGTAAACCCTACTTGTCCGGCGGCATTTTCTTAGTATAATCGACATGTATCGAAATGCATCTCTCAGCACTCGGAAATCTTCGATTTTCATTTGCGCCGTGAGGTTATTCAATAAGCGATTTGCCTCAACACTCACGACTTCAGACATCTTCCAACCCAAATCGCGTCATTCAATGTTCTCTCAGGCGCCGAAAGCTTCGCTTTCGTTTGCGCCGTGAGGTTATTCAATAAGCGATTTGCCTCAACACTCGCAGCTTCAGA
>JAUUSE010000047.1:0-13752 GCA_030842085.1 Bacillota bacterium
ATAAGAGCAATTTGTAGGGCATAATTATAAGGTCAGTTTTTCAGATATGGTATATTTTTCTTTATTTTAGGCTTTTTATGTCTTAAATATTTATATATCATAATTATCTTTATTATTCACATCTTACTTATACTAAATTTATGCTTATGAGGTTCTTTATATGAAAAATCTAATTATCACGTTATTTAAAGGGATGTTTATTGGCGGAACGATGCTTATTCCAGGTGTAAGCGGCGGTTCCATGGCTATCATACTCGGCATATACGACCGGCTGATATCTTCGATAAGCCGGTTTTTTAAAAACATAAAATCTAACATTATATTTTTAGCAATATTTGGCATTGGCGCTGTTGTTGGCATGATACTTTTTGCAAAGCCAATATCATATTTAAAGGATATGTTTGAAAAACCGGTCATGTTTTTCTTTATCGGCTGTGTTGCCGGCAGCATTCCTATGATGTTAAAAAAGGCGCAGGTAAAAAAGGTTTCCTGGAAGTGCTTTGTCTTTCCAATAGTCGGTATTTTATTCGTGATACTTATAGCCTTAATTCCCACCAGCAGCACAGGCGCGGCAATGAGCGGCAGTATATTCGATTATCTGCTGCTTGTTTTAGCGGGTTTCCTCGCAGCTATCGCTTTAGTTCTGCCCGGCATTAGCGTATCTTTCTTCTTATTGCTTATAGGTGTCTATGACGATTTGATAAATTCTATTGAAACTCTTAATATTCCTTTCCTTATACCGATTTTTATAGGACTTGTCCTCGGTGTAATACTCACGACAAAATTGCTTGAAGCAGCTATGAATAAATTCCCGCAGCCGACATATCTTATTATATTAGGCTTTATAGTAGGCTCAATTGTCGAAATTTTTCCGGGACTTCCAGGCGATGTCTTTGAATACATCATATGCGCTATTACGCTTGTGCTTGGATATTTGTTTATTTGGCTGTTGTCAAGACTGGAAAAAAATAAAGACACCGTATCTGACGATGCTGTTCCGGCATCAGCCGACAGCGTCCATAAATAGATTAAATTAACACCGCATGTTAAATATCAATAAACTGCTTATATGATTTGAATATAGGATAAAAACAGGAACGCTATGCAAGCTCCTGTTTTTTGTTTTTGCTCAAACATTAATTGCTGCAAGTTTATCCTATAAAAAATTTTATTACAGTTTATTAACAGCCCTAATTTATCACTTAAAAGCCGTACCTTTGCCGTTAATACTATAGCGATCTTACTTACACACTTCGCCATAGGGAGAACTCATATGAAACATGATTTTTCCATTTTGATAAATCCATTGGCCTGATTTGTTTAGATTACTGTAGACAAGTCAAAAAGATATTTATAATCTTTTATTTTCACATATTTTAAATGCTTAGACAGTCAATAATATAAAACAAATAAACTGCGGCAATGTCTTTAATGCAAGCATATTATGCATGCAGCATGTCGGTCCCATCACCTTTTAGCAGTACTTCGTCTATATACTTTTTCGCCGCCTTAAGCAGACATTCTTTTTGGTTTTTCTCGGGATGCTCAATAACATAGTCAAGAAGAAAATTAAGAATTTTACCTATCTGCTCTTTCGACTTAGATATTTTAGCAATGTCGTTTCCGTTTACGGCAAGCATGCTTAATTTATATGCCTCGCCGCTTTTTAGTATATAATCTATTTGCTGCTTATGCCTTGCGTAGTCATCGAACGGCAAACCCGCTGACTGGCTATGGATTTTGGCACCGCAGCCTTGGCGTGCGGCGGATTTAGGAGATGCACCAAATCTTCCAAACAGGCAGCAAAGATAAACGGCGTCATATATATATTCCTCGCCCGGCACTGTCAGCGCACGCTTTTTATCGGCTATATCGGCAGGGGGAAAACACAGCGCCTTAAATACCGCCGACGATTTCTCGAGAAGATATTTGTCAGACCTAAGCTTTAGGCAAATCTCTTTGGGAGATACGCCGCACAAAAAGCAAAAGGCGGCAAACGCCGACTCACGCTGCAGCTTATTGGCATGTCCGTCCAAAAGATAAAGTCCGTCGGCGTGAGATATTCCCAAAAACTCAAGTCCGCCGCTGTTTATAAGCGGAGTAATCGACGACGGCTTTTGCCCCATCATGGTATTTATCAGCTCATAAAATATGCGCTCGGCACTTATTTTGCTAAGACTCCTTGACAAATCAAGCGCTGCTGCCAGTGTGACGGCTTCTATATCAAAGCTTAGCTGAGATGCAAATCTGAACGCCCGCATTATGCGCAGAGCATCCTCGCCAAAGCGTTTCTCCGGGTCGCCAACACAACGTATTATTCCTAACTTTAAGTCCGCCTGACCGCCGTATAAATCAATTATCTGAGAATTTACAGATGCGGCCATAGCGTTTATTGTAAAATCGCGCCTTGCTAAATCATCGGTTATGCTGTCCGAAAACTCCACGCTTTGAGGACGCCGGCCGTCTGTATATTCCCCATCTCTTCGATATGTCGTAACCTCTACAGGCTTTTTTGAAGTTATTACCGTTATCGTGCCGTATTTTTCCCCCGTGTCTGCCGTGTTGTCAAAAGCGCTCCTGATTTCCTGCGGCAGCGCCGATGTCGCTACATCGTAATCATGCGGGATAAGGCCTAAAAGAGCATCCCGTACACAGCCGCCGACGGCGTATGCAGAATGACCAAGGCCTATTAGCTTTTCAATTATTTCTTGCACATACGGCGGGAAATACATAACCTTCTCCTTAAAAACACTTGCAAACGACATATTTGTATTATTATAATAAGATATGTAAATTTATATAAGCTGTGTTAACGCCGCTGCAAGCTTTCTCCATGCGATGAATGCCGGCATTGTAAATATTTATCGGCAATTGGTAGAAAATCAATGTAAATCAAATGGGCTGCTGCGGCAAAATAAGCAGCTGATTTTGTAACTATTTTAACAGGATAAAAAATATTTTTTTACATTATATCATAAACCTTTCGTTTTATGTTTATTTTACGGGCTTTATGAAATATAATATATATAATGATATATAAGTTAAGGGAGTTTAGCGATGAAACAGCTTGACAGCAATGATTTGCTCATTGAAAATGCAAAGCATATTCATATGATTGGCATAGGCGGCGCCGGCATGTGTCCGCTGGCGGAGATACTGCACAGCCTGGGATATAATATAACCGGTTCGGACAATAATGAAACCGACACTTTAAACCGCGTAAGAAATCTTGGTATAACGGTGCATCTCGGTCACAGCGCCGAAAACATAAAAGGGGCCGACCTCATAATATATTCCGCAGCTATTATGCAGGATAATCCCGAGCTTGTCGCTGCAAAAGAAAGCGGCATTCCTGCGCTTGAGCGCTCATATCTGCTCGGATATGTAACAAGAAAATACGACAACGTAATAGGCGTATGCGGCACTCACGGCAAGACAACCGTTACATCTATGATAGTGCATACGCTGTTTAACGCAGGGCTCGACCCGGCCGCGGTTATCGGCGGAAAGCTTGGCACAATTGGCGGCAACGGCAGAGTCGGGCGCTCCGACATAATGGTCTGTGAATCCTGCGAATATCACGACACGTTTTTGCACCTTTCTCCGAACATTGCCGTTTTACTCAACATAGACTCCGACCACATGGAATATTTTAAGACAATAGAAAATCTTATCGCGTCATTCCAAAAATTTGCTGCAATGGCGCAGACGGTAATAGTCAACGCCGACGATGAGCGCTCAATGTACGCTATGCGCGATATAAAAGCAAATATGATAACCTTTGGCGAGTCTGCATTTGCCGACTATAGAATAGATGACATAGTTGAGGGTGAGCGGGCGGCCCATTCATTTAAGCTGTATCATAAGGGCGAATTTGTTGCCGACATCTCCCTTAAAATACCGGGACGGCACAATGTATCAAATGCGGCAGCTGCTGCAGCTGCCTGTCTTGCTGTAGGTGCAACACCCCAGCAGGTGGCCGCAGGGCTTAAGACATTCAGCGGCGCCGGACGCAGGTTTGAAATCTTAGGCACACCCGGCGGCATTACCGTAGCAGACGATTACGCGCATCACCCTGCCGAGCTTAAGGTTACGCTTAAGGCAGCTTCGGAAATGGGTTATAACCGCGTAATAGCGGTGTTCCAGCCGTTTACATTTTCCCGCACGGCATATCTGCTGGACGATTTTGCCACGGTGCTCTCGGCCGCAGACATCGTGGTGCTAAGCGAAATTATGGGCTCAAGAGAGGTTAACACATATAATATACACACATCCCAGCTATGTGAAAAAATACCCGGAGCCGTTTGGTTCAAGACCTTTGATGAAATAGCCGACCATGTATCCGACATAGCAAAGCCCGGTGACCTTATCATCACTCTTGGCTGCGGCGATATATATAAAGCTGCGAAAAAAATATTAATCCGTCTGAATGAAAAGTGCGCACAGTAATATTTAATTTGCTTATACTCTTAAATATTGTAATCACTAAGTTTACAGCGTATTCTATGTATTTTTATCATAACAAAATCCAATAAAAATACCATCTTTTTATTGACAATTAAATATATTATGATATAATTTATTGGTGTAACCAAGGAGAAGTACTCAAGTTGGTGACGAGGCGCCCCTGCTAAGGGCGTAGGTCGGGTAACCGGCGCGGGAGTTCGAGTCTCCCCTTCTCCGCCAGCAATTAAAAGGCTCGCATAAACATTACGTTTGTGCGGGACTTTTTTTGTCCTTACACGTTTTTATCCAATATTTTTATTCGCGTTCTTCTCGCGGGTATAAATAGCTGTATTATTCCACGTCATTTCTATCTTAGGATTTTTACTGGCATCCAAACGGGCATACAATCGCAGGGCAGGCAAAGATGCACTCAGAGTAAAGCCTCATGGGACTTATTTTATATATTAAGAAGAGCAGTAAACTTTACACCTGCTCTGTCATACAGTAATAGTAAGAATGTAGCTATGAGAAAAGAGGATAATTATGTGTAATGAATATACTCAACAGCAAATTTGTTCGATGAATAAGATACGGCAATTATGGTCACAGCATGTATATTGGACGCGGTTCTCTATTATCAGCGCGGCAGCAGGCCTAGACGATTTAAAACTGGTTACAAATAGGCTGCTCCAAAATCCGAAAGATTTTGCGCAGTTCCTCACACCGATTTACGGCACAAAAATAGCTGGTCAATTTCAGGAGCTTTTTACTCAGCATTTGTTAATCGCAGACGAACTGGTAAGTGCAGCGAAAAACGACGACACTGAAAAAGCCAATTACGCGCGTAAAAAATGGTATAAAAATGCAGATGAAATCTCTGCTTTTTTAGCTTCTATAAATCGTTGCTGGAGCGAAGAAAAATGGAAGAGCATGATGTACAGCCATCTGGAAATGACGGAGGAAGAAGCTACGTTGCGTCTGCAGGGAAACTACGCGGCAGATATCAAAGTATTCGATAAAATTGAGAATGAAGCATTAAAAATGGCAAATTATATGTTTGATGGTATTGTAAACCGCTGCTCTTGCTAACGCAAGCTTTATAATTTTATATTAATGATATATAAATTTTTAAATATTTTTTCTGCAAAATTTTTTGTGTGAAGTCTGCCTTTTAGTAAATCGTCGGATAATTTTTATCTTATTCTTATAAATTGGAACTATAACTAATCCACGTTCTGTGTCCATTTTTATTTGATTTCTTTTTCATATTTTATTCAAACAAATATCTATTTTATAACCCTAATAAAAGCAAAAAATCCTCACTGCAAAGTGGGGACTTTTTCTTTGTATGTAAAGCTGTGCTGCCAATGCCTTTACAAATAAAAGAATGCGGTGAGAATGACGAGCATTCTCACCGTACATATAATAGGTCTATTCAGTTTTCCTCTAACGGGACGATAGCCTACTTTTGTTTAATAGCAGCCTGTGCAGCAGCCAGCCTTGCTATTGGCACCCTAAATGGTGAGCAGGAAACATAGTCAAGCCCGATCTCGTTGCAGAATTCAACAGAGCTCGGATCACCGCCATGCTCGCCACAGATACCGCAGTGCAGCGAAGAATTGGCCGAGCGGCCGAGGTCGACAGTCATTTTCATCAGTTTTCCTACGCCTTTCTGGTCGAGCTTTGCAAACGGGTCGTTTTCATATATTTTCTTGTCATAGTAAGAGTTGAGGAACGAACCAGCATCGTCACGGCTAAAGCCAAACGTCATCTGCGTGAGGTCGTTTGTACCAAAGCAGAAGAAATCTGCCTCTTTGGCAATTTCATCGGCCGTCAGCGCGGCGCGAGGAATCTCTATCATTGTGCCGACCTTATATTCGAGGTCAACCTTTTTATCAGCTATGAGTTTGTCAGCTGTGGATGTCACTATGCCTTTTACATATAAAAATTCCTTAACCTCGCCTACCAGCGGAATCATTATCTCAGGCATAACTTTCCATTCGGGATGCCTGCTCTGTACATTTATTGCGGCCTCGATAACAGCAGTGGTCTGCATTTCGGCTATTTCAGGATATGAAACAGACAAGCGGCAGCCCCTGTGGCCCATCATTGGATTGAACTCGTGCAAAGATGTAATAACTGCTTTCAAATCAGCTATGTCCATGTTCATTTCTTTAGCAAGCGCTATTATATCATCTTCAGCCGTCGGTAAAAATTCATGCAGCGGCGGGTCAAGGAAACGTATGGTAACAGGCTTGCCTTCCATCGCCTCATAAAGCGCTTCGAAGTCGCCTCTCTGCATCGGAAGCAGCTTATTAAGCGCCGTCTTTCTCTGCTCAACCGTCTTTGAAACTATCATCTCTCGCATAGCAGCTATTCTGTCGGTGTCAAAGAACATATGCTCAGTACGGCAGAGACCTATACCTTCAGCGCCGAAATCAAACGCCTGCTTTGCGTCGCGCGGGGTGTCTGCGTTTGTTCTTACCTGAAGCTTGCGGAAGCTGTCAGCCCAGTCCATTATGCGGCCGAAATCGCCGGAAATGGATGCATCGACCGTCTTTATAGCCTCACCATAAATCTTTCCGGTGGAACCGTCAAGAGATATATAATCGCCCTCGTGGAATGTCTTGCCGCCAAGTGAAAATACTTTTTTCTCTTCATCTATATTTATTGCGCCGCAGCCCGATACGCAGCAGGTGCCCATACCTCTTGCGACAACGGCGGCGTGGCTCGTCATACCGCCTCTTACAGTCAATATACCTTCGGCATAGTGCATGCCCTCTATATCCTCCGGCGATGTCTCAAGGCGTACTAAAACAACCTTTTCGCCCTTGTTTACCGCCCAGTCGGTAGCGTCCTCGGCAGTAAATACCACCTTGCCGCAGGCAGCTCCGGGGGACGCCGGCAATGCTTCGCCTATCGGCTCGGCCTTTTTAAGCGCCTCTGCCTCAAACTGCGGGTGGAGCAAAGCATCAAGCTGCTTCGGGTCTATCATTAGCACCGCCTGCTCCGGTGTTATCATTCCCTCGTCAACAAGGTCGCAGGCTATCTTCAGGGCCGCCGCCGCCGTCCTCTTGCCGTTTCGAGTCTGCAGCATATACAGCTTGCCCTCTTCAATGGTAAACTCCATGTCCTGCATGTCCTTATAATGCTTTTCAAGCTTATATACAATATCATAAAACTGCTTGTAAACCTCAGGGTTGTCCTGCTTAAGCTGGTCAATCGTCTGCGGAGTCCTTACGCCGGCGACAACGTCCTCGCCCTGCGCGTTCATAAGATATTCGCCGTAAAGCTTCGCTTCACCTGTCGCAGGATTTCTGGAAAATGCAACGCCGGTACCTGAGGTATTGCCCATGTTGCCAAATACCATCATCTGTACGTTAACAGCCGTGCCCCAGCTTGAGGGAATATCGTTCATCCTTCTATAATAAATTGCACGCGGATTTTCCCATGAACGGAATACCGCTTTTATTGCGCCTATAAGCTGCTGTACTGGGTCGCTTGGGAAATCCTCGCCTATCTTCTCTTTATATTCAGCTTTAAACATCTGTGCAAGCTTTTTAAGGTCGTCTGCATCAAGCTCAGTATCGAGCTTTACGCCTTTGGCCTCTTTCATTTCATCTATGAGCTTTTCGAAATATTTCTTGCCGACCTCCATAACAACATCAGAATACATCTGAATAAAGCGGCGGTACGAATCGTATGCAAAACGCGGATTACCCGTCTTTTTAGCAAAACTCTCAACAACTTCGTCGTTAAGTCCAAGATTAAGAATGGTATCCATCATGCCCGGCATTGACGCCCTTGCACCAGAGCGCACCGAAACAAGCAGAGGGTTTTCAAGGTCGCCGAACTTCTTGCCGGAAAGCTTTTCAAGACCATTTATATGCTCCATAACCTCCGCCATGATTTCATCGTTTATTTTTCCGCCGTCGGCATAATACTGCGTGCAGGCCTCTGTCGTTATGGTAAAGCCCTGCGGAACCGGCATGCCAAGATTCGTCATTTCTGCCAGATTTGCGCCTTTGCCGCCCAGCAGTTCTCTCATACTGCCGTTGCCTTCCTTGAAGTCGTAAACATACTTCTTACTCATTTGTCAATTAACCTCCTAATATTTTTACAGCAGAATGAATTAAGTTAATGTCCGATGAAATTCAAGCTGCCTATGCAGGCCGGATAATATATCCGCACAGATATTAATATACCAAAAATTATCAATAATTTCAACACAAAGTCATATATAAAAATATATGTACTTTGACTATATAGTGCTTATTACGCATTTTTATTATTTGGCAAGTAATATAACAAAATCTTTGCGCAAATTGCTGGCTACAGTTTTTCAATTGGCAGCAAAAATGTGGCCTTACGTTTTGACAAGTGGATGTTAATCCTTATGTAAATGAAATAAGGCTACGGAACAAACAGAACGGAAATATTCATTTTGAATTATTCCATTTTAAGTTTTCCGATTTTGAGTACAATTGGCAAAATAATAAATCCGCCCATCTCGGGACGGATTTATTTAGGAAGAGACAACAAAAAAGATATTTAGCCGTTTCGCTGTATAGACGTGAACTAGTGTGAATTCTTATAGTTATTAAACGCAGGATTAACTCCGCGGGCAGAGTAGTAAAATAAAAAACTGAGTCTAAACGCGAACGCGTACAGACTCAGCCTGGTGTCAAGAGACAATAAAAAAGATATATTTTGTTTTTTCCATATGTATGTGAACCCTCGTGAAATTAGTTATGTAAAACACTGTTTATAAGACGATCTTTTTTGGAATAAAACAATATTTTTGTCCTTGGCCAAAAACCATATCATATATTTCGATGCCATGAGACCTTGCATATTCTTTTAACTCTTTTCGCAATTCATCAGGGGCATTAAGACCTATATATATGACTTTTGCCTCAAGTGAACGTTCAATATACATTGGAAGCTTTCCGTAAACTGTTTGTCCTGTGGACTTTTTTGTGAATACAGAATAGACATAGTTATCATATTCAAAATTTTTAATATTTTCACGAGCTTTAATTACTTTGTTTCTTGCTTCATCAAGGGTCGGAGGCAATGGTAAATTCAATTGCGAATCCACAGCCCTTTCAAAAAAAGGATTTAATGAGAGCCAGCTATTCCTTGCTTGAATAAAATCCGCTTCACTTATTATATCGCTTTCACTAAGATGCAAAAATAAAACTGCGCGCCATCTTCTTCTTTTTTCCAGTCGGAGCTTTTGTAAAAGAGGGCACAGCCATTAAGAATATCTTCATTTGATAAGAATGGTTTGTCATCTGAGTAAGTAACTCGGTCAAAAACGATTGAGGGTATACTTAAAATATCTTTTATATCATATCCAACGCAAAAGCCCTTATGCGAATTCCCATAATGACTCCACATAATAGGATTTTGAAAAGTTTCAGAAAAGCAAAATACCCTGCATTGCATTTCATATTTATACTCTATATTTGGTAAATCTACAATTGAATAATTACAAGATTCATCTGGGTAAAAAGCAGCTTCATAAGGATCATTGAAATACCTTATATAGGAAAAATAAACTTTTCCGTTTTGTAAATTTTGTAATGAGTAGTTATTTTTGTCTTTATCAGTAGTCCCATTGAAGTAATGATAAAAGATTTTGTTGTTCATATTTCTCAACTTCACCTGCGTTTCCATATTCTATTTTAGTATATTGTAACATAGGCATTAAGATACAGCAAGTTAAAACCCGTCCTTATCTATTAGGACGGGTTTTCTTTGCACTCTATTGGCTCTTTGTCTTCTCGAATACCCTTGAACACCGGCTGCCGCAGCCCGCCGGATGCAGTCTTTTCCATATACTTTACGGTGCAGCAGATATTTGGCTCTATCCATACTGCGTTTTCACTTTCGGACGGCACATCAAACGGCGGCGATGGAATACGCGCCTGTTCCCGTATTTTTCGGAAGCTTTCGCCGCCCACGCCAAGCGTTACATGCCCTTTGTATTTGAGCTTATCGCTCGCGTACTGACCGAGAATGATGCTGGTCATGCCGTTTTCTTTTGGGATATATCCGCACACAACGTAGTCCTCATCTTTGAGGTTTTTGCACTTTATCCAGTCCTTTGTGCGCTTATCAAAATAATAACGACTCTCCCTGCGCTTTGCGACAATACCCTCTAAGTTCTGCTGCTCGGCCAGCTTATAAAAGGCGATGCCGCTGCTTTCAATTACCCGTGAAAGGGCGAAACGCGGCGTTTCCTGCTTTATCGCCTTGTTCAGCAGCTCTTTTCTTTCTGTTAACGGCAGATCTGTCACGGCATGATCCTCATAATAAAGAATGTCGAAAGCGGTAAAGCATGCGGGACTTTGTTTGGCTGCCAGCTCGATTTTGGCGGGGTTGCTCATAAGGGAGCGGCGCTGGATTTCATAAAAATCCGGCTTTCCGTTCTTTATGACGGCAAGTTCGCCGTCGAGTATGCATTTTACACTGGCGCACAGGTGTATATCATTGAGCTCCGGTACCTTTGGCAGCATCCGTATATTCCTCTTGTTTCGCAGTTCCGTACCATTTTGCGGGTCAAGATAGGCGATGCACCGCTCGCCGTCCAGCTTCAGCTCGTAAAGATAGTCGGGCGAGTCAAAAGCTTCGCCCTCCGCGCCTATTAACATGGGCTTGATATTTTTCTGATCGAATAAATCCCTCATTTGGATACGCCTGCCTGTGCAAGACTCTGTTTAAGCGCCTCCATTAAATCAATTACATTGACCACCTGCTCCTGCGGCGCGACAATCTCCTTGCCCTCAATCTTGCTGTTGATAATATCCCACAGCTTTTGACGGTACTCGTCTTTGTACTTCCGTGGCTCAAAATCTTTCATCATTGCTCCTATAAGGGTTTTGGCCATCTGCAGCTCGGCATCGTTCACATCGGGATGTGCCGGTTCTTTCGGCGCTTCTTTGACCTCGTCGGCAAAAAACAGCGTTTCGATCAGTATTCCTTTATCGGTCGGGATGAGGGCGAGTAGTTTTTCTTTTGTGCCCATCACGGTTTTTGCAACGGCAATTTTGTTTTCCTCTTTCATCGCCCGCCTGAGCAGCTCAAACGCCTTGTCGCCGCCCTGCTCCGGTATTGCGTGATAGGTCTTGTCAAAATAGATAGGCTGTATATTCCCAAGATCGGTAAAATGGAGGATATGGATGGTTTTGTCCTTTTCTGATTTGGCCTTTTCAAAATCATCGTCGGTCAGCGTTACATATTTGCCCGGCTCATATTCAAACCCTTTTACTATATCGCCCGCACCGATTTCCTTTCCGCAGCCTGAACATATCTTTTTGTATTTGACTCTGCTGCCGTCCTCTTTGCACAACTGGTTAAAATGGATATCATTGTCCTGCGTGGCCGTGTAGAGGCCGACCGGAATGAAAACCATGCCGAATGAAATTGCGCCTCTATGCGATACTGCCATAAACATCACCTCATTTACCATATATCAATAGTATTGCCATATTTTTAAAATACTATTAAGTGATGTTGGCAAGGCAAAGTGCAAAGCAGACAAAGAGAGCTTTGTCTGCTTTTATAAATATTATTACTCTGTTTGTTATTTGCCTATATCCAGTCTCTGCATTACTCCCAAGCCGCCTACAAAAACGACCTTGATTTGCTCTTTAGATTCCACCACCACACATTCAAGCATCTGCCTGACAAGTCTGTCATCGTATTCCATCGGGTGATTCTGCAGCCCGTCGAGGATAGCAAATATTTCATCCAGACGCGACTTTGTGCTCTCACGCTTCTGTCTCACTGTGGCATAATCCTCAAGCTGCTTTTGCAGACTCTGTTTTTCATTTACAAGCTCTGTAAGCCTGACCTCGTCAAAGCTTTCCACATTTTCTGCGGAGACCGCATTTAGCATCTTTTTGATTTCAGCGTCCAACTGTGCAATGCGGATTTGAGCGTCCATGCTTTTATCTTCGGCGGAGCCGGAAGAAAGCTCCATGCCAATATGCAGCTTTAGAGTTTTCAGTACATCGGCGTTTTGTTTTGCCGTCCGCATAATCGCTTCCATAATGGCATCCTGCAACATGTTTTCCTCTATGCTCGGCGAATGGTGACAGTATTTTTTGCCATAATCCAGTCGGTTGATGCAGCGCCATACAATTTTCTTTTTACCCTGCACTGTCCATGTACAGCGTCGGTATGGTGTCCTGCACTCGCCGCAGACGAGCAAGTCGGTAAGGGCATATTTGCCGGAGTATTTGCCCTGTTCTGTTTTCGTGCCGACATGCTTTACCTTTTGCTTTCCAGCTCTGCGCGCACGCTCCTCCTGCACTCTGCTGAAAGTGCCAGCGTCTATGATGGCGGGATGGTTGTTTTCCACATAATATTTGGTGCGCTCGCCATTGTTTACCCTTACCTTTTTCGATATGCAGTCGGTGATATATGTCTTGTTGAGAACAGTGTCGCCCTTGTAGCGTTCGTTTGACAGTATTGAGCGTATAGTCGTTTCCCGCCATGTTTCTTTGCCGCTGGGCGATAAGATGCCATGGCTTTCAAGATATCTCGCAATGCTGCTGTAGCTGTCTCCCATAAGAAATCTATCATAAATGAGCTTTACTGTCTTTGCCTGTTCGGGGTCGATTTCAGGCTGACCGTCCGCGCCCTTGCGGTAGCCGAGAAAAGATTTGTATTGAAAGGGCACGTTGCCCTCTTTGGCGCTCTGCGCCTTGCCCCATCGGACATTGGCGCTGATGTTTTCCGATTCACTCTGAGCGACGCTTCCGTATATGGTAATGTAAAATTCCGATCCGGCTTCTATGCTGTGTATGCCATGCTCTTCAAAGTAGACATCCACACCGATTTCTTTGAGCATTCTCACATACTTAAGGCAGTCTAATGTATTTCGAGCAAACCGGCTTATGGACTTGGTGATTATCATGTCCACTTTGCCTCTTTTACATAGCCGCATGAGCCGGTTAAACTCATCACGCTTTTTTACACTCGTTCCTGTGATGCCTTTGTCGGCAAAGATACCTACCATTGTCCATTTAGGCTCGGAATTGATTTTATCAGTATAGTATTTTTGCTGCACTTCATAGCTGTTGAGCTGCTCCTCCTGCTTTGTGGACACACGGCAATAGGCGGCCACTCTTATCTGCCTGTACGCTTTTTTGATTTCCTCCGCAGGATTGATTTTTGGCGGCATAACATGTACGACCTTTTGCGGTTGAGCTGCTGTCGCTGTCGTCATCATACGGCTTGCTCCTCGTATAATAGATTTACGGTGTTTTTAGTAAGGACACCGTATGAAAAACT
>JAUUSE010000048.1:0-13634 GCA_030842085.1 Bacillota bacterium
TAATAATAAAGACTCCAGCACTACTTAAGCTGGAGTCTCTATTTTTACTAAATTTCGCCTATACTAATTACTATTGCCATCTCTACATCTTTCTAATATTTACTTTGTCTTTCATATAAAAAAGAAAGTAAAGCTATATTTATATGCTGAATATAGTAATGCTTTATAAAGCACTATTATCGCATATCCCCATGACCTTGCCGACCGTACGCAGACTGTCGCTCTTTACGACGGTAATGGGAATATATTCCGGATTAATAGAAAGCAGTTTAACAACATTATTATCATAGTCTATATACAACTTTTTGCAGAATGCATCGCCGTTCAGGACAAAAATACCTATCTCACCATCTTCAAGAGATACTTGTGGCTTTACCCAAACTATACTGCCGTCCATTATTTCCGGCTCCATACTTTTTCCGGATATTCTTATACCGAACTCGACGCCAGTGGGAATATCAGCAATGGGAAAATTCATCATCTCATATGTACTGTCCTGAAGATAGTTGCCTATACCTGCTGCAGCTGGCTCATTATATACGGGTATTTCAGTATACCTTATATTAACGGCAGGTTGTGCTCCTGTAGCATATTTACCGCTGTCCACCAAATCAATTGTATATTCGTCTACTTTATCCTGCCCGTCGTCATTAAGTTGTCGATAATTTGATATAAGAGAGATTTCTCTGGGAGCAATTGGAGAAGAAATATTTTTACTTACTATATTACCGTTTGCCAATTCGTCTACATCTATGTTTAAAGCCCGGCAAATAGTAATAACATTGGCTATATTTGCATTTTTTACTCCCCTTTTAATAATACTGTCAACTGTGGAATTCGATATTCCAACATAATCGGAAAATGCTTTTAAGCTTGAATACTTACTTAGAATTAATTGCTTAAGCTGATTTTCTATATGCATTAAATCACTTCCTCTCTTGTAAAGTATATCATGCTGCAAATAAAAATCAACAACTTTTTTCGAAAATTCAAAAAATCAACTTGACATTTACGAAATTTCAGTTATAATATAATTGTAGTTACGAAAATTCGTAAAAATAAATTGAATATTTTGAATTTTAGCAAACAATGGTCATGTCGCTTTATTTATAAAGCCAAAATGCATTGTTGACTATAGTGTTGTATGTGGAAAGGGCAACTTTATTAGGAATGATGGAGGAAATGAGAAAGAAAAAGACTAGATATATTTGTTTGGCTAAGAACTGCCAATATCGCAGTGAATATATGTGCCTTATGGTCCACTGTTGTCCGTTTGGAAAGCGAAAAGGTATTGTTATAAAGGAGGATATAAAAAATGTACTGCAATAGAACATGTATGATGGATATCGTGGCAAAAGCCCCAAATGTAGCTTTGCAGGGAGGTAATCTGATGACAAATCAGGAGAAAAAAGCCTATTTAATGGAATACTCAAAATGTAATGAGAAGATAAATATACTTTTGGAAGAACTCTATACATGGGAAACGCGTGCTACTAAAATAACAGCAGTGAATACAGGAATGCCAAAAGGCGGTCAAGTATCTGACAAAGTAGGAAGCAGTGTTTTAAAAATCTTACAGATAAAAGAAAAGATACAGCAGGAAATAGATGCATTCTCCGAAATAGCGAACAATGTTTATAAGGCAATAAACTCACTTAATGATCCTACGCTTGAGGCGCTAATGCTTTATCGATATATACAGGGCCTTACATGGGAACAGATAGCGCTTAAAATGAACTACAATTATAGGTGGGTGTTAAGACTTCATAATAAAGCATTAACACAGATGGCAATAAATTAAACAGGCCACAAAGGACCATAGAAGGCCACATTACAATTGAGATATAATTATAATAGGGAAATGAAAGAAAGAGCCGGAGTAAGTCGGCCCCTTACTGTTTTGGAGCTTACTATGCAAAATATGATTGACGATTATCGCCGTCAAATTGGCGAGTTTAATAAACGAATTGACGAACTAAGCAAAAAGATAAACAATATGCAATTAAGATGTAGTCGTGAATCAGAGCGATTACAAATACTTATTTTTCAACGTGATAATCTTGTTGATTCACTGAGCGAAATGTTGTACGGAGTTGAGCGCAAATGGTGAAAAGGGCTGCTTAGAATTTTTACATGATTAATATTTTGAAATGCTTATAAAAATCAGTTGGTACTAGCACTACGCTTTTTGTTTATATTATTACTGCCATTAATTAATATTCTGGTAATTCAACGATCGTATAGCAAAGAAGTTGACTTATAAATAGCAAAAGAATAAAGTCGATTGGTGAACGCTTTATTAACGAATTATAAATTTATATTAAGCCGAAAATAATGATAGCAATATACATTTAGACAAATGATAGAGTGGTGTTAGCATATAGGTAAGACAAAAAGGGGGAAACCCGGATGAAAAAAGCAAAATCCGGCGCAGCATTGCAAAAGAATTTTAAAGATATATTTAAAATGGAAAGTATTCCCGATTTTAGCCATTTCTACCATTTTGATATATTTGTCTGGAAATCTTTATATAAGGGCTTTTATAAGCCTTGGCACAAAATATTACATTCTGCGGCCGAAGAAAAATGCCATATAAGAGATATGGAAAGACTCAATATGGCCAAAGCCGTTTGTGCTGAGCTGGCTAATCTTATATGGCTTGATAAATGCAATATATGTGTATATCAGATAGATGGAGGGAATACGCTTGACAGCTTTGTACATGATATACTTTTAAAAAACAATTTTTGGTATAAGATGGAGGAGCATATTGAAAAAGTACTAGCATTTGGAGGCGGTGCAATCAAGGTATGGTATGAGGAAAAACGGGATAGCAAAGGCAACATTATTCCCGACTGCGGACAAATTAAACTTGATTTTTGCACGGCAGAGCAGTTTATTCCTACCGAGTGGGATAATTCTGAGGTTAGAAGCGGTATATTTATTAGCCGCGAAGAAAAAGGCGAATATTATTATACACGGTTGGAAAAGCATAAATGGGATGGTCTGACTTACTATATCACCAATGAAGCTTTTCGCAGTAAATATAATGATAATATTTCTCAAATATCAAAAGTCCAGAATACGCTTGGATTTTCACAGCCACTTAAAGATATATATCCCATGCTAAATCCGAAAACCAGCATTAAAGGCCTAACTTCTTCACTATTTGCTTATTATCGTACAGCAGTTGTCAACAATCTTGATAATGACTCGCCGCTTGGAATAAGCATATATGCAAATGCTTTATCTACGCTCAAGGCATTAGACATTTGCTATGACAGCTTTATACAAAAGCTCCAGCTTGGAGAAAATTGTATAATTACTCCGTCACAGTGCCTGCGAGCTGCAAACAAGCATGTCACCAGTGATATACAACATAATTTTGATGTTAACGATGAAACTTATGTTGCCGTTAATACAGATATATCTAATTTAACGCAAATAAGTGATAACAGCATTGAGCCAAGAATTGACGAATATGAACGCGCAATCAATGTCTTGCTTGCAATTTTATGCTTGCAAATAGGAGTTTCCACGGAAACTTTCACCTTTGACAGTTCATCTGGGCTAAAAACAAACATAGAATCGGTAAGAAAAAACAGCAAAACATATAGAACAGTAAAACAAAATCAGTTTCAGATAAAAAATGCCGTTTTAAAAATAATTGATGCAATTATACAAATAGGCTGTTTATACGACCTTGAATATAATGGTCAAAAAGTAACTGAGCTTGCCCAAATGGGTTGGGAAACAAAAGTTGTTTTTGATAATTCAATATTTAATGACAGGCATGATAGCATAAATGAAAGCATTTTGCTTATGAAAAATGGATTAATGAGCAAGAAAAAATTTATGCATGATATACTTTGCTACACAGATGATGAGACAATGCGAGAGTTAACAGATATACAAAATGAAAAAATACACTTTAATACGTTAAATGCTGCCAAAGAGAACAGTTAAAATCATCTATAAATATTAAGAATAAAATAATGAGAAAGCTAAGTCAATTTTAAAATTGAGACATTGGCCGATTTCTCGTACAAGTATAAATAAATTTTAATAATTAAGAGTCTTAAGAATATGGCTCTATTTATTATATATTTCGCCCCTGTGACAAGGCGTTAAACTGTGCCGCACCCGCCTATACCAAAGGCGTAAAAGAAGGGAGCAATATTTATGGCATTTACAAGGAAGGCACTTGTTGAACTGGGCTTCAATAAGGAACAAATCGAAAAAGTGATGGCCCTACATGGTACCAGTATGGGCAATTTTATATCAAAATCCAAAATGCAGAGTAAAATTGATGAGGCATTAAAAAATGTATCACAGCCAAATATAAAGCTCACCGATGATTATATAGAGCTTGTCCGTGAGTTCGAGAATTATAAAAAGAAAGTCGAAATTTCTGCAAAACTAAAAGAATTCGGAGTAAAAGATAAATTTATTGACAACGTTTTCGTTTTAATAGATGATGATAAACCAATAGATAAACAGCTTATATCTATTAGAGAAAATTTTGAAGAATATTTTGACGATTACAAATTCGATGGTAAAAACAATTTAAATAAAAAATGCATCGGTATGCCTCAGTTTGGCGCTGCAATCAAATAAAGGCACATTACGTCACGAAAACTTTTTGGAGACTTATAAAAAATACTGAAATGGCTTTTGAAACGATATTAGTTATTAACTTTAAGCAGTTATAATCACATTGTTTATTGCAGATAATGCGGCCGAAATCAAACAAAAAATATATGAGCCATTCTATAAATTCAATGAGAATAATTCAGCAGTATTAAAATTTTAATTGAAAAGCCTTTTAAAAAGCTTTGGGGTACATATATTATAAAGAAACTTAACTTTTTAATGAGAATAAAGTCTATTACTGCTGATTATACAGCATTAAAACGCATTATATATGATACATTAAATAATGGCTCATAAGTGGAAAAGCCAATAAATTAAAATTCATAAGTGCTATCTTTATGTCAAGCGGCCAATATTATACCGGAAAGTTTGTGTGCGACGTTAACATTTACAAATAATAAAGATGCATGAAGTGCCGATATCAATGAAAATTACAGTTAATAGCACAAAAGTGCCTTAGAAAGGAATGTCAATATGAGTGTATATGATGATGTATTGTCTGCTGTTATCGAATTAGCGGAAACAACGCAGCCGTATAGTACAATTACATTAGGCTCACTGCCGCCAGATAATGGCATATCAATTACATGGGGGCAAACAGAAGCATCCTATAATCCATTTTTTAATAAGTTTGCCGCCGTTGAACTTACTGCCGTACTGAATGGAAAACATACAGACGAGCAGATTCTTTCAGCAGCATTGGGAAAAATTCATACAGCATTATCAATGGCTACAGAATATCCTGCTGCTGATAATTATCAAATTACGGATATATCAACAATAAATGCGCCCGGATGCTTAGGGCGCGAAGAAAACGAACAATGGCTTTACGGTTCAAGCCTTAGAGTCAAGTTTTATTTAAGGGGGATTTAATTTGCCAAACACAGCATATGGACTTATGACAATGTATAACCTTACCGCATCAATCGGTACTTCTCAGAGCGGCAGTCCGTCTCCGACATGGACTTATGCCGAATTAAAGAATGGCTTTGACAATATAGCCGAAGCACTGAACGAGACGGTTCAGCAGTATTTCTTCTTATCAGATAACGGATTTGCACGCAACCACGTTACTGCAATGGCGCCGGCATTTACTCTTACCGGCAGACGCGTAATAGGCGATGCAGCACAGGATTTTATTTTTGATGCAAAATACAGCATGGACACCGCTCGCCAGTCGTCTTTTAAACTTGAGTATACTAATGCCGAGGGCAAAGCGGTAACGCTTACCTGCGATTGCACAATATGCAATATACAGGAGTGGAGCGGTGCTTCAACAGACGACAGCGCAATATCTGTTGAGATAAGATTTGACGGCGCACCAAGCGTAACAACTGCAGAATAATAACAAGGGGAGAATACTCCCCTTGTTTCTTTTAAGGAGAGTTTGCTATGTACACATTAATCCAAAATAAGGTTTTTAGAGATGAAATAGAGCTTAAAACGCAAGATGGAAAAAGTGAAATACTCGAAATAAATTTAAAAATAGACCCTAACTGTATAAAAAAGTACAGAGAATTGCAGCTTCAAATAATAGAGCTGCAGCGGCAGAACAAAGAAGATCCAAATAACCCAGAAACAATAGAAAAAATAGGCGCCGCAATAGTAAACACTTTTTCGCTTCTGCTCGGAACAGACAATACTGAGAAAATACTTTCTTTCTATGCCGGAAATTATGTTGATATGATGACCGGACTTTATCCTTATCTCGAAAATGTCATTGTTCCAGAGTTTCAAAAGGTTGCTAAACAGCGAAAAAAAGAATTAAGCAGAGGATTTAAATCAAGATGACTCTTTTTACTCCGCTGATTAAAAAAGTTACGTACAAGCGAATCCCTATATATATCAACACATCTTTTCGCACAGTGCTGCAATGTTTTGAAATATTAGGTGATTCGCTTTTTTCTGATGCGGAAAAAATCATTTTTTGCCTTGAACTGCTTATTAAATTTAAGCCTGTTTTACACTTACTGAGCTTTACAGGAAAAATGAAACTGTTTGACACAGTTTTTACAGAGTTTATCGACATTGGAAATAAAAAGAAGAGCGGCAAAAAATATGTAGATTTTAAGCAGGATGCGTCATTTATATATTCCTCATTTTGTCAATGCTACGGGCTTGACCTGTTAGGCAAGGATAAAAATTTACACTGGTGGAGCTTTATTACATTGTTTAATGGACTATCTGATGACACAAAAATTATGCAGATTATATCCATTCGTGCACGTCCAATGCCTAAGCCCACTAAGTACAATGCCGAAGAGCGTGCACAACTTGCCAAATTAAAGCAGGAGTATAAGCTTAAGCTTTCTCCAAAAGAAGAAAAAGAACAATATCAGCAAGGCTTGGCAAAAATAGCCGCTACGCTGCAAGGAATGATTAGAAAGTGAGGTGGTTATTCTGGCAGACGGTAAAATTACATATGAACTTGTTCTTGACAACAATAATATAAGTAAAGATATATCGCGTGTGGAAAACCAAATCAAGTCGTCTGCAAAAAATGCAAGTAATGCGGTAAGCAAAAGTGCCGCTGACTCAAAATTAAGTATAAAAAATACTATTGAGACAACTAACGATTTATCAAATTCATTATCAAATGTTGGTGATGCTGCGACAGATGCGTTTGGGAAAATTGAGTCGTCATCAGGTGCGCTGGGAGATGTAACATCATCGTTATCTAATATTGGCTCAATTGGTTCTATAGGACTGGCCGATATAGGAAAAGCAGCAGTAAATCTTGGCTCAAAAGCCGTTTCATCTGTTATTTCTATTGACAGCGCTATGAATCAGTTCGCTGCATCTACAGGCACTTCAAAAGATGAGCTTAGCGCTTATGAGGAAACGCTAAAAGATATATACGGTAATAATTACGGCGAATCGTTTGAAGATATTGCAAAAGCAATGGCAACAATCAACCAGCAAATGGGGGATATGGACCAGAGCAGCCTGCAAAGTCTTACAGAATCGGCATTTACCCTGCGCGACACATTTGGATATGATATTGAAGAAACTGTAAGCGCGGCAAACGCAATGATGACACAATTCGGAATAAGTGGCGACGAAGCAATGAATCTTATTGCGGCCGGAGCACAAAACGGACTCGACTATTCTGGTGAGATGCTTGATAGTATTTCCGAATATTCTTCTCAATTTGCAAAAGCGGGACTCGACGCAAATGACATGTTTGCCATTATGCAATCCGGCGCTGAAACCGGCGCAGGGAGTCTTGATAAAGTTGGCGAGGCCGTAAAAGAGCTGGTGACAAATGTTGTTGACGGCTCAGATACAACTAAGGCGGGCTTTGAAGCGATAGGGCTTAATGCAGACGAAATGTCAAACAAATTTGCCCAGGGTGGCGATGCCGCAAGAGAAGCATTTAATCAAACAGTACAGGCGTTGGCAAGCATGGAAGACCCTCTTGCACAAAACCAGGCTGCTTTAAATCTTTTCGGCACACAGTTTGAGGATTTAGGTCCTAATGTCGTCACACAATTAGCCAGCATTGGCGATGCTGCTTATGCAACGGGTGAAGAGCTCAACGCCATGAAAGATGTTAAATATGACGACCTTGGCTCAATGTTTGATGAACTCAAACGCAGCTTAGAACTGTTGCTTGTACCATTGGGAGAAGCGTTAATTCCATTATTTGACTCTCTTATGGAAGCATTAGGGCCTCTTATTGAAGTACTTGGCCAAACTCTCACGCCTATTTTTGAACAAATAGGTGAAATCCTTATTGTCCTTTCTGAACCGTTAGGTCAGCTCATCGAATTTTTAGGCCAAATATTAGGTATAGCACTGCAAATTGTCGCGGAGGCTTTGGGCCCGATACTTGATTTAGTGATACAGCTTTTAGAGCCGCTTATGCAGCTTCTTGATGGATTGCTTACGCCACTTATGGATATGTTCAATGCAATACTGGATCCGCTGCTATCATTAATTCAAGCTGCATTACAGCCAATATTAAGCTTGGTATCCGCTCTTATAGAGCCGTTGATGTCTTTAGTTGAGGCAATTTTGCCGCCAATACAAGAGTTGTTTGCTGCACTTACTCCCATTTTGCAGACGCTGTTTTCTGCACTTGAGCCATTACTTGACGGAGTTGCATACTTTGCAAGCTTGCTTGGTGAAGTATTAGGTCCCGTCATTGAACTGGTTGGAGAACTGATTGGCGATAGTCTTGGCAGAGCTTTTGATAACATTATGGGAATTTTAGATAGTGTTATGGATATTTTTAGTGGGGTTATCGACTTTATAACAGGAATATTCAGCGGCAACTGGGAGAAAGCATGGAACGGTATTGTCGGTATATTTAAGGGGATTTTCAACCTTATACCTACAATTGTTGAGGGCATAATAAACGGTGCGATAGGAATTATAAACGGTATTATAAGTGGAATCAATGCACTTACAGGTTTAATAGGCATTCCCGAAATACCCAAAATACCTAACGTATCATTACCGCGCTTTCATGTCGGCGGTATTGTTGATTTTAAAGCCGGAGAGGGTCTCGCCCTGCTTAAATCCGGCGAAATGGTGCTCACTCAGCGACAGCAGGCCGAACTATTCGCTATGGCTAACGGCATGGGTATTAACTCGAACAGTGCAGTAATCGTTGTAAATTCTCCCGTCTATCTTGATGGCAGAGAAATTACTTCTAATGTTACAAAGCACCAATACAGCGACGTAATGGCAAAGAGGTATAAAGGATGAATGTATATCTTAACGGTAATTTAAGAAATGATATATTAATACAGACAGGCGGTAGCCTTGAGCAGAATGAAGCGCATGTTACATCGTCAAATCTTACTGTTTCTATTCCGACTAATGCTGATGATATTTCTGCCGGAGATTATATATCCCTACAGGAAAATAATCGCATTGTATTTGCCGGTACAATAATCGAAGCTGCTCAGCAGGTGCTTGAAAATATTAATTTATCTTACAAAATATATAATCTGACACTGACCAATAATTCAGATTATATTGCAAATATTTTTGTAGACATGACATTTCCTTCTGGTGCAAGCGTTACACAGATACTGTTAGGTAATCAGCCCACAGACGAGTGGTATAATCCAGATTTAGGGACGTTTCAAGGAATCATCCCAGTGCGTGTGGAACAGGAAGACATCACGGTTGGTGAAATAGATGATTTTACAACCGTTACTCTTGAAAGTCCTGCATATCTTTGGGGGCAAACAGTGTCAAGTGTAATAGACCAACTGGCAGATGTAAGCGACGCTTGGTGGGAAATCACAAATAATAAGGTATTTAATATGCGATATTCCACTGCACGGGAAAATGCTCCCATAAACATTAACAATGCTGCTGACGTTTATAACGTACAGGTTACCAGAGATGCATATACAATGTACTCTGCTGTTCGTGTTGTAGGCGGTGAGGGCAAAAGCCAATATCAGTCGTTTAATATTACGACGGATGGTCCAACCGGGTTAAGGTTTGAGCGCACATCTCCCACAATTATAACGAGTAAGTATCCATTATACTCAATTAATACTATTGTACAGCAGGCAGACGGCGGACAGCCGACTACTCTGAAAGCGGGAGTAAAGGGACTTAACGATGATGACCCAGAGTATGCCGTACTTTATACTTACGGCGGATATGAAATAGAGTGTAAAGATGGATATTCCTACCTTGACCTTATGTCGCAGGG
This sequence comes from Bacillota bacterium, assembly GCA_030842085.1. Lineage (GTDB taxonomy): Bacteria > Bacillota > Clostridia > Oscillospirales > Acutalibacteraceae > Timburyella. The sequence continues at coordinate 10,334 of JAUUSE010000048.1, forward strand.
AGGATACATACAGGTAAATGGATATTTGCAAATCCAGATATATGCTCGAATGGTAGACAGCGATTTGACAGAACAAATCAAGCAGCAGCGCGGGGGAAGCGGTATAATTGAATACCTACTTGAGGACGATACAATAACGGACTTTGCCGATGCTACGACTGCAGCAGAATCTTTTTTGCGCACGTCTGCGCAACCGGCATTTACTATAAGTTTTACAACAAAGATTCCGGGGTGGTCTGTGGGACAGCTTTTAGCGGTTGAATTGCCTTATTTTAATATATCGGGAATATTTCAGGTTTCTTCTGTCTCTGCGTCAAGCCTTACATCCAGTAATGGTACAACAATTTGGGAATATTCCGTAGAAGCTTCTACAATTCCATATCGTGACCCAACAAAAGCGTTGTTTTATCAGCGAAAGACTATTACATTTGAGCTTGACGGCTCGTTGCCTGCCGCAGACGGACAATATCTAAATAATAACGTTCAGATACAAACAAGCATTAATGCATATATTATAAATCCCGCCACGTGGCAAACTGTTGAAACAACTTGTTCATCATGGCAGGTATTTCAAACTAAATATCCGACATGGCTGGCATTAGAAGGTGCAGAAAGGAGTTGGAGCTATTTGGGAAATTATCTTACCGATTACGCCAAAAGTAAATTATTAAAAATACTGCAGGGCGAGGGAGAAGCGGGGGACCTGTCAAATCTTAATTTGACGGCGAATCTTTACTTTACTACTCAAGAAAGTAATACATTTAATATTGAGACAAGCGGCATTACTACTCCCACAAACAATGCGATAACGGCATCATATTATTTGCTGCCCGACCAATTGCAGGAATTGATAACAGGATTAGGCATATATTATGCAAATAATATCGCAAACCCTAAAATATTAACCGCTCCTGTAAGCATTGATAGAAGCCCAACAAATCCAGAGGGACAGTATTCTCTTACTATTTCAGTTAAGCATTCAATTATATAGGAGGAAAAATGGCAACAACAAATCTAAATTTACCGCAATGGGAATTGAGCGACCCGATATTAATGGAAGAATTTAACAACGCTTTCCAGAGCATTGACCAGTTTGCTGGAACAATTAATCAGACGGTTGCAGAAATTAATCAGCTAACTCTTCTCTGGGAGGGTTCTTTCTCGTTTGGAAATCCGATTACATTATCAGAATCAGCATTTAATTTTATACAGCTGCTAATATCGACAAGCGATGGAATAACTTTAATAGGTGCTATGCCACCGACAACAGACAATTCTTTTAATTTTACCGCTATAGCCGCCGGTTCTTTTGCAGGAGCAGCAGCTTCTATTTATGGTTTTTCTTCTACGCTGTTAGAAAACGGTCTTAAGTTGAATTCACCATTTTGCTATTCACAAGAAATTGGTTCAAGTGCAAATAGTCCTAAAACCCCAACCGCAATATATGGAGTTGGACGCAGAAACATTACTATTGATCCAGTGACATTACATAATATAACGGCGGCAACACATTTAAATATGGCGGTAGACGGTAATAACACACAGGTAGTCGATGCATCATCTTCACTTGAAGAACATATAGCGAACTTGGCAGCACATCAAAATCTCATAATCGACGGCAATGAAAATTAAAGGGGTGTAAGCAATGGCAAAAATACAAATTAAACGCGGAGAAAAATCAAGCCTACAAAACTTATCGCTTGGCGAGCCTTACCTTGCAACTGATACCGACGAGATTTTTATAGGGGGTAATGACGGAAATCTCCAGATACCTATTATGGGAGATGATTTGACAACTCTTTTTACCGGAACATTATCTGATATGACCTACGCACAGCTATCAGAATCAGCGTATAATTTCCTATTTCTTGTTGTAAAACCAAGCAGCGGCCCAAATGTTTTAATGCCGGTTTTGCCGGATGCTACATCTGTCGCCGGCACTGTAAGCGTATACACAGCAGAGGCTTATGATACATATATGTTTCAGGCAACTATATATGATAACGGAGATATGCTCGTCGATAACAGGAATATGAAATTTACAACAATACTTGGAAATCCTGCATCTGTAACCGGTAGTTCATTTACTATAACCAACATATACGGTATATGCCGTATATCATCATAGGAGGCGGTAATTATCACTATTTACGAATGGCTGTGCCTTTTAAGTGTGCCAACAATAGTTGCCGGCATAGTTAAGCTTATCATTTACTATGCGCGTCGTACATCTAAAAAGGAATACTCGGTGCGCAAGGGCATACAGGCGCTGCTGAGAAGCCAGATGATAAGCGAGTATAACAAATGGAGCGAGCGCGGTTATGCACCGATATATGCGCGGGAGAGCTTTGAAAATTGTTGGCAGCAATATCATGCATTAGGCGCTAACGGCGTTATGGATGATATTCATGAACGCTTTTTAGCATTACCTACAATAGAACAGGAGGAATAACAATGTCAAGCATAAAGACAGACACGATAATAAGGACAGTGGTGTTAGGCATATCGCTGATAAATCAGATAATAGTAATGTGCGGGTTAAATCCGCTGCCCTTTGCCGACGATGAGATATACGCTTTCGTATCAACTCTCGTTACCGTCGCCGTATCTATTTGGAGCTGGTGGAAAAACAACTCCCTGACCAAATCGGCGCAGGCAGCAGATGAGGTCAAGGATGCCATTAAGGCCGGCAATATTACTGCAGAACAGGCAGAGAATCTCGCAAATGGAAAAGAATAAATTAACATTTTAATTGTAAAATTATCCTGTGTACTGTATAATAATGTACAGAGGATAGTGTAAAAAGGGCGGTTGGTCCACTCCTAAAAATCACTCTTTCAGTCGAGTAACTGATTTGTAGTGAAAGGAGTGGTTTTATGGAACTTATGACCCTGATTACGGTTATGATAATCATAATTGCAATTCAGGATATAATTAAGAACATAAAAAAATAATCCGCCCCACTCCAAAGGTAGCGGATTATTTTCTGTCTATCTAAGGACTAAACCGTCTTTTATACGGTCACTATCCTCTTTTATTATACTCATATAAAGGAAAAAGTCAAGTGATAAGACACATTTAGGTTATTGGCAAGGCGGTGTATCCTGTATCTCAGGTACCCATATCTGGGTGCGTCGGGAACCATTTCCGACCTCAATAACCTATTGTATATTATTTCCTTGTATTATTAATTATACAACAAAAATATACAAATCGCAACAAAGCGTGAAAGGAGAAATAGATGAGAAAGATAGCGATATATGCAGGGCACGGGGGAGCCGACAGCGGAGCCATAGGACAA
>JAUUSE010000049.1:0-13582 GCA_030842085.1 Bacillota bacterium
GCTCGATATGCTCTTAGACTTAAGAATTGTGTCATGCCGGTTGGCTGCCCTTTTGCCGTCTGCCCGATTAATTTTCACCTGCATATATCCTGCAGCCGGAATAAGCAGCTCATATTCCATTTATTCAAGCGATTTTCACCGGCTTGGGTCTTCACACAGCATAGCCCATATTAATTTAAAGCAGATTTCCCTCATTTTCACCCCGGCGGATGCTTTCGCCAGCCTTTAATCGTGAGTATAATCTAAAATCCTAATCTTATCGCCAATGTCGTTTCTAATGACGTCCTTCATCTTTTTTGCAAACGGGCACGGATATCCGATAGGCGTACCCTTTTGAATGCAGGTGGCAAAGGCTATGGTGTCGGCTCCCCTTCTCACAAGCTCTCTGGCTCTGAGCACCGAGCGTTTTCCGGGACATCCGCCGCAGTTTATAAAGCCTATAATTTCTATTTCTTCATCTATATCTTTAAAAATGCCTTTCTTTTCGCTTATTGTTTTAAAATCCCCTGTACCGGGACAAAAATCCTCGGTCTGCATACATCTTATAATTCCAAGCTTCATTTTACTTTTCTCCTTAAAGAACTGCTAAAGTTATCTTAGCACATGAGCTTTGCCATTTCAACGGACATATCATCAAACTTGTCCAATTATGCAAAGATTTTTTATAAATTTAAAGAAGTTTATGTTTTCGCTATTACGCTGCTATTTTTAAATCTCTGCAAATTATTTTCAAAAATTGCGCATTTATTTCTGTGTCGCCAAGACAGAGCCTATCTTTATTTATGCCGCGTTGTCAATTTTTGAGTTTTGAGATTTCTTAAGGACTATTGAGTACTTCATGCCGACCTAATAGAACGGAGGCCGTCCGCTCAATTTCATCAAAATCGGATATGGCTCTCCCTGCTCGTCCATTTCCGCTCTTTTATATACCCGAAATCCCATATGCTCATAAAATCCATTAGCCGTTAGATTTTGCTCATTAACAGTCAATTCACTTACCAAATATTTATCCATGCCATATATAATAAGCTTTTTACCTATACCCTTTTCCATTTCTTTGGAAGCGACAAAAAGCATTTTTAGATTTTGACCGTCAATTCCCATGAATGCAATGGGCCGCCCGGTTTCGTCCTCAGAAACAATTAAATTTGGTATTTCTTTTAACGCCTGTAAAACATATTTTTTAATATTTTCTATTTCGCTTTCCGACAAAAACAGGTGCGTTGCCTTAACAGCGGACTCCCACACTTTTAACAGCTGGTCTATAAGCGCTTGCTCTCTTTCTGTATCCTCAATTATTTTTATTTTCATGATAATTTCCTCATAAGCTTTAATTTGTCATTATTATATCATCGGACTTATTGATGCTGCAATAACGGCGTCACGGCGTTTTTGGAGCAGGTTAAAATTTGTACTCATAAATGCAAATGCAAAGAGAATTTTATTGTCTTATTGTGGTTTATTAAAAATTATATTATAATGAAATAGTTAAACACATATCGGCATATTTATTTAGTGTTGATTAAAGCCTATACTATAAAATCAGCATTATATGCGCAATATTCAGCAGGCCCAATTTGCAATAAGATTTTTATTATGTTATTGGAGATAAAGAAATGCACAGCTTTTTAAAACGCACATGGGCGAATATTAATCTTGACGCCCTAAAGCATAATTATGAAGCAATAAAAGCTATAAATCCCGAAGTTAATGTAATGGCTGTTATCAAGGCGGATGCATATGGACATGGTGCCGTTCAAAGTGCACACGCGCTTAAAAAGGTCGGTGCAAACTGGTTCGGAGTATCTAACATCGAAGAGGCTATGGAGCTGCGCTTTGGCGGCGTTGACGGAGAAATATTGGTTCTGGGTTATACTCCGCCGGAATATACCGATAAGCTGATAATGCATAAAATAACTCAAGCGGTGTATTCTTCTGATTACGCTGCATCACTCTCACGCGAGGCAAATAATCTGGGAGGACGCGTAAAGGTACACATAAAGGTGGACACCGGCATGACGCGTTTGGGATTTTTGTGTCAGCATGCTGAGAATATTTCTTCGTGCAGTGAAGATATTCTCTCTGTATCTGCTCTCACTGGGATTTACTGCGAAGGAATATTTATGCATTTTCCCTGCGCCGACAGCCTTGACGACGGCGATGTTCAATATACTAAAAATCAGTTTGACATATTCAGCAGACTCATATCCACGCTCGAAAAAAGCGGCATGCATTTCAGGCTCAGGCACTGCTGCAATTCCGCCGCCGCTATTCTTTACCCCGAAATGCATATGGACATGATTAGGGCCGGTGTCGCGATGTATGGCTTAAATCCGTCGCCTGTCACAAGGGGAAAAATTGACTTGCAGCCGGTTATGTCGCTTCATTCAGTGATATCTTCTGTTAAAGATGTAGAAAGCGGCACCTTTGTCAGCTATGGCAGGACTCAACATTTAGATAAATCTGAAAGGCTGGCCGTGGTGCCCATTGGATACGCTGACGGATACCGTCGCTGCTTATCTGGGAAAGCGCATATGCTTGTCGGCGGCCAAAGGGCCCGCATAGTAGGCAGGGTATGTATGGACCAGACAATTATTGACGTCTCCGGCATAGACGGCGTAAAGCGCGGACAGGAGGTTGTCTGCTTCGGACGTCAGGGGGAAAGCGAAATTTCCGTGGACGAGTTAGCGGATATTGAAGGGACTATAAATTATGAAATAGTGTGTCTTATAGGCAAGCGAGTCACAAAAGTATATTATGAAGACGGAAATCAGACGGATGTTATAGGTCTGCTCAAGCACTGACCTTTCAATCTTCAGCTAAGAGCAATAATATTTATTTCTGACTTTCTTTCCCTGAAATAAATATTGTTAATCTTTGTGCGGCATCTGGCACTTTCTTTTGATTTTACAGCATTATAAATTAATGCAGAAAAATAATTAAATTGCTTGTTAGTTCCGACTTTTTATATTACAAATTTTACTAAAAATCGACATTTTAAACCGGCTATTTAAAAATAGTCGGTTTTTATTGTGCTATATTCATATGTTATAAGAGACTATTTTTGTAAGCATTCGATAACTATTTATTAATTATATTTTATTTGAAATTTAATAATAAATATTATATAATATAAATAAATTATTTTATTATAGGAGTGATTACATGAAAAAGGTGGTAAGTGTTCTTGTTGCCGCGGCAATGGCCGCTTCGATGTCAGTTTTTGCTATGACAGCGTCAGCGACAAAGGACGGCATAGACTATGTGCTCCCTGTAGACGATATGGATTCGTGGATAGCTGAAATTATGGAGCCATATCAATGGGGTGGCGCACTTGCAGAATGCGACGTTATAAACGGCGAAGTTGTAGACGGCGCAATGAAGCTGACAATGGGCGGCGGCTGGCAATATCCTCATGCGCGCGTAGAGGATATGAATAATGGACTCGTTGCAGTAACGGAAGACGATTATGTCAATTTAGATATCTCCCTCGACACTACTGAGCAAGACATTCGCTTTGGTCTTACATTGGTATGTAATCTTGATACTAAGAACACAAACGTTCAGTTAGCACCGTATATCTGTAAATTAGCTGGAGTCACGCCTGTTGGAACTGGTACAGGCGAACAGGTTCCAGGCGGCGACTACAAGCTTTCATTTAAATTTGTCGACGCCGTAAAATATCTTGATGAAATTGCTGGTTCAACTGTTTACGACTCTCTTTTCGGCGCTGACGGAGATTCTACCGTTTGCAGCATTCGTTTCTATCTCTATTCAAGCACCCCTGAAGATGTTGCTGATAAGGCATTAACAATCAGGAGCTTTACTATTGGAGCAGAAGCCAGCGATACAGATACAAGTACAGGTAGCGGTACAAACAGTACGGCATCAACATCTGGCAACACAAGCACTGGCGGCAACGCGACTACAAGCAGCAAGACATCAACGGCCGGCGGCGGCAAAACTTCAAGCACACAGGTTACTACTGGTGAGAATTTGATTCCGGTAATAGGCGTAGCAGCGCTTGCAGTTGTTGCTACTTCTACTGTAATCATCAGTAAAAAAAGAAGCAAGTAAAATAGTTTAATTAATAAAAAAGCAGGCGCAATAGCGCCTGCTTTTTTTTGACATTTAACTAGTAATAACAATTTTACTATATAAATTGCAGAAATAAAGCAAATGCAATATGAAATTTATTGCAATATTAAAAAAGCCAAATATTTTTCATGTATCAATATATTATTTAAAACTATCATTGTATTAAAAAAATGTTTTGTTAAGCTCAACATTTGTTTAAAAAGCACTGCAGCAAATCCGCAAGTTTTCCGACGTGAATTCCGTCAACAAACGAATGATGCGCCTGCACAGAAAACGGGAGCAATATTTTTCCGTCTCTTTCAAAATATTTGCCCCAGTCAAACAGCGGAGTACATGCATCCTTTTTACCTGATATGGTATGAGATATATGCGTGTACGATATCCATGGGAATGGAGAAAACTGGAATACATCTGTTTTTAGCGGTCCTGTAAAATATTCTTTCTGTTCTGCCGCGGCCAGCGATGCTGCAGATACATAATCCTCCATTGTGTCTTTCATTTCTACATTTACCACCTTAAACAGCTCTGTATCTTTATTAAGATAAGTAAAGGCCGTATTTATCCTGTCAAACAGTACTACATTTCCGTCTAAGAAACGATATCTAAACTCCTCTATTTCATTCGCGCATTTTGCAACGGCAAAAATCAGCGATAATGTAAAGGAATAGCCAAGCTTTCTCACCCTTTGCAGAAATTTTGTAATATCAAGCTCAAACGTCACGCAAAAGGCCGGCTCAACGCTGTCTCTGAACACTGCGCAGTGCACCGCCCTCTTCCAGTTCTTTTCGTCTATTACTTTATAGCTGCCAAGCACTTGGATACCCACTTCCTTTTAAATTATACAAAATCATAATAGTGGCAAAAGAAACGCAAAATATATTATCTCACACTGAAATTTGAACAACGAATTATATATGTCATTTATTATTGTTTTTACCTTTTTTAGATTTATGGATATTTCCTTATTCCCCTTTGCGTCATCCATGTTATAATCTCTGTCAAAAATATATCTGAAATATTCATAGGTCTTTTCAAGTTTTAAATACTCATTCAATTTATTTTCCAAAAGACTAAGGATTTCATTTATCTGACGCATTTTTCCTTCAAAGCTTACTTTTGCATAATCTTTTTTAAATTTACACTCATCAAAATTATTCACAGATGATTTTACCTTCTCAAATAATTCAGATAAATCATGCGTATTTTCCCACGGCAAATCATTAATTGCACAGTAATAAGCTTTTAAATACAGCTCAAGAGAGTGCCTGAAGCTGAACATGCACGGCAGATAATATTTGCAATATTTTATATCCTGCTCTGTCGTTGTGCATTCATTAATTTTATTTAATTGCTCTAAATTCAACAGGCAACTGCGTTTATATGAATCTGCGACAAATAAAAGCACCGATACATAGCTAAATTGGGGTTTGCTTTCGGTATTTTTCTTTAAATTAGATTGAAATTCCTGAGCATCAGCATCCAAATCCAAGCCGTCTGGGTCAAAATCAATGTTTATAATCCCATCGTTATTTGTAATTCTACATACTCCATATCCGGAGTGAAGATTTTTCTTATTTTCTGCCATATGTTATTACCTAATAATCGGAGGCAAACTAAACATTTTCAGCTATATACTCGACAAGGCGCTCCGTCTGCTCCCAGCCAAGGCACGGGTCGGTTATGGATTTGCCGTAAACCTCTCCGCTTACATCCTGCTTTCCTTCCTCTATAAAGCTCTCTATCATAAATCCTTTTACATAGTATTTTATATCGTCGCTCCACGTCCTGTTAAAGAGCACCTCTTTCACAATTCGTATCTGCTCCATATACTTCTTGCCGGAGTTATCGTGGTTTGTGTCTATAACTATAAAGGGATTTTTAAGTCCGCACTGCTTATACTTCTCTATAGTGTTTACAAGGTCGTCGTAGTGGTAATTGGGCAGATTACGGCCAAACTTGTCGACGGCGCCGCGCAGTACAACGTGTGCTAGCGGGTTTGATGACGTCTCCACTTCTGTGTTGTTGTAAAGAAATATATGCTTGCTCTGCGCCGCGTGCAGCGAGTTGAAAAGCACGTTTATATCGCCGCTTGTAGGATTTTTCATGCCTACCGGCATACCTATTCCACTGGCGACAAATCTATGCTGCTGGTTTTCTACCGAACGCGCTCCTACCGCAACATAGCTTATGAGGTCATCTACAAATTCATGGTTGTCAGGATATAGCATCTCGTCCGCCGTCGTAAGCCCCGTTTCTCCTATTATTCTGCCATGAAGCTCCCTTATCGACTTAAGTCCGGCCTTTATGTCGGGCATATCGTGCGGATTCGGCTGATACATCATGCCCTTATAGCCCTCGCCGTTTGTGCGGGGCTTATTGGTATATACCCTTGGTATTAAAAAAAGCTTATCCTTAACCCTCTCCTGAAGTTTTGCAAGACGGTGGGCATAATCCCGCACAGCATCGCTGTCATGCGCTGAGCAGGGCCCTATTATTACCAAAAATCGGTCATCCTTGCGCGTTATTATATCGCTGAGCTGTTTGTCACGCTCTGACTTTATTTTCATCTGCGCCGCCGTTAATCTGGTTTCAGATATTATCTCTTGGCGGTCAATTTTATCTGTAAGTACTTTAAAGCTCAAATTATCTTCTTCCCTTTTCTTCTATATTTTTCATGCGGCCCGGCCAACTCATATCTGCGCCAAGCTTTGGCGACGTTAATTTTGTCACGCCGCCGGATTAAGCAGCACACATCGGTCAAAAGCCGCAGCTTATATTTATATTCGGTCGGCCATTGCCACCGTTTTCAGTATAATAAGCTGAGTTTTGGCGTCGGGTATTTTACCGTTTAGTACGTCGCTGTAAATCTCACTGAGCGGAAGGCGGACGACGTCCAAAAATTCATCATCATCCGGCTGCTGTTCGCCAAGCGACAAATCCTTTGCCGCAAAAAGGTGAATAACCTCGTCGCAATAGCCCGGCGACACATACATTTTTCCAAGCTCTACAAGGCTGCCGGCGGTAATTCCCGTTTCTTCCTTAAGCTCGCGCATGGCGCAGTCATACGGATTTTCTTTATCTTCCAGCTTGCCGGCCGGCGCCTCCAGCAAAACGTCGGCAAACGGATATCTGAACTGCTTAACGAGATACACATATCCGTCCTCCGTCACCGGAAGCACGCACACCGCACCGCGATGTCTTACCACTTCCCTGTGCGATATATGCCCGTTCGGGAGTTTAACTTCGTCGTTATATACTTTTATTATTCTGCCGTCATAGACCGTTTTATTTGATAATGTTTCTTCTGTCAGTTTCAAAAAAATACACCACCGTTAGAATTATTGTCTTTATAATAGCATATATTTTATCAATATGCCACACAAAAAGGCGGTAATTAAAATGAATGATATCATAAATGCGTGTGAATATGACTACATAAAACTCAGGGACGCCGTATATGCAATTAAAGGCCGATATCCATCGGCAGAGCTTGGCTCTATAGGCAAAAGCGTTATGGGCAAAGATCTCTATTATCTTAAAATAGGAAAGGGCAGCAGTATTGTGCTGTATACGGCGGCATTTCACGGTATGGAGAGGATAACCTCCGTGCTTATGCTGAGATTTGCCGAGCGCCTGCTGCGCGCCATAGACGATGACGCCGAAATTGCCGGAATAAAAGCGCGGCGCGCAATGATAGGACGCTCGCTTGTAATTGTTCCAAGGGTAAATCCCGACGGCTGCGACATTGCCCTTAAGGGCATAGGCGGCTGCGGATATCATGCGGCTAAAATATATAATTGGTGCGACGGCAATTTCTCAATTTGGAATGCAAATGCCAGGGGTGTAGATATAAATCACAATTTTGACGCCGGCTGGAACGAGCTGCAAAAAATGGAGAAAAACGCCGGAATATATGGACCGTCTCCGACAAGGTACGGCGGTCCATCTCCTGAAAGCGAGCCGGAAACCTGTGCGCTTACCAATCTGTGCCGCAAAAACAGCATTTGTCATGTACTGGCATTTCACAGCCAGGGTGAGGAGATATACTGGAGGTACGGCGAGCACACTCCACAAAAGGGCAAAAAAATGGCGGAGGTTTTTGCTGCGTCGACGGGATATACGCTTGAAGCGCCCATAGGGCTTGCATCGCACGGCGGTTTTAAGGACTGGTTTATTGAAGAGTTCCATCGTCCCGGCTTTACAATTGAGGTAGGAAAGGGCAAAAATCCGCTTGACTGCCGCCTGCTTGACGAAATATATGAACGTATTGAAGAAATGCTGGTTTTAGGAATTGTTTTATAGCCGTCAATTTTATAACAATACTTCTTCAAAAAACACTTGATATTTTCAGAGCCATATCTTATAATAATTTGTACGCGGGAATATTTTGATATTGATATAATCGGAAATATTTTCTCGTATATTTTTAATAAGTGCATCGGGATGTGGCTCAGTTTGGTAGAGCGCCTGCTTTGGGAGCAGGATGCCGCAGGTTCGAATCCTGTCATCCCGACCATCAAAGGGCAATGAAAAAGATATTGCCCAAGAAACCCCCGATTTTATCGGGGGTTTCGCCGTTTCTACGGTCGAAATTTTTACAAGCGATTTTGTAGATGTGAAAAAGGTATTTTTCCCTTTCTGTAGTGAGCCGAACTCTCGCACAACCGAATACAAGCCACCGAGCGCATGGATAAGAACAAATCCATGCGCTTTTTTTATTCCACAGAAAGGAGGAAAACGATGCGAAAGCAAACGAACTTGGCCGAGGTCAAACTAACCGCCCTTGCTCTGCTCTCCACAGAGATCAATGAAACACCATACTCGCCGATGATCGTTAAGCACCCCTTCACCGACACCGGAGTAAGTGCTACCCCCGATGGCAAAGGTGGCGTGGAGATGATCGATCTCACGGAAGATGATGCACAGCTCAGGTGGCGACAGTCTATGGCACGGCAGATCGATAAGGCAGATAATGCCTACGCAATATATATGATGGTCACCAAGCCCTACGCGCTGACCTTTCTGAAATTCGCAATGCCCCATCTCTCAAGAGAAGATATGTCCCAAATCCTCGCAAGCGCATGGACGAGATCAGAAGCACCCCACCAGGACGTGAATGTCACAGTCAATCAGCTCCTGCGGATGTTCAAGCAAGCCGATCCGACCTGCCTCATGGAGCAAGACGAATATATCCAATTCAAAGCGTTGGATGACACCGTCACCGTTTACCGTGGCGTAACCCCTCACAACGCAAAAAGCGTGAAGGCGTTGTCGTGGTCGCTGAATCAGGAAACCGCAGAATGGTTTGCCCACCGCTTCGGTGAGGACGGAACGGTCTATGAAGCACAGATCGACAAAAAGTATATATACGCATATTTCAGCGGAAGGAACGAATCCGAAGTAATCGTCGATCCTTCCTATCTGACAAACATTACGGAGGTACAGGATCTGTCCTCCGATTTTTTATTATCACAATAACGGAGGTAACGAAATGACCATATACCAAGAAGAAATGCAGCGCAAGGCACAGCACTACGGATGCATAACGGATTATGACGAAGCAGACAAGCTCCTGCTCATCTCGCACAAAGGAGTCCACCTCACCGCAGTCAACCCCGAAGGATTTATGTACTACAACAACAAGGATCTCACCGATCCCGAATCCCGTGAGGTGTTCTCCCACCTTACGGACGATGCTGAAACCGTCCGAGAGTATGTCGGTCTCTACGTGTCAGCACCGCAAATGCAGCCGAAGGATGTGCAGAACTACCGCAAATTCTCCGAGTATGGCGACGTGGTGTTCGCCGGAATGTACAGTCAAAAACACGGCTTCATGTTCTGTAGCTGGCGGCAGTCAGACGGCGGTAAATACGTTGCTCACGGCAACTACTCTCCCGACTATCTCGTCTCCAAAGAGAACTTCGCTGTCCGTGCCGGCCTCGTCGATGACAATAAGCTGTTCACCAAAGAGGAAGCCGAGGAACTGTTCAAGTGTGCAGCCTTCGCAAGAGATAACTGCGACTCGCTGACCTACGAACAGGATCGAGGTCTCATGGAACTGATGGAGAAGCTCCAGGATGCCTATCCTTCCCTCAAGGAAAATCCGCCCACCTTTGATGACGGCGAAGCCCCCATATTAAATATGTAATAAATCATACAGCCCACGGTTTTGAAATCCAAACAAGACCGTGGGCTTTTTCTATTTCTACGAAAGGAATCAACGCCCATGTATTTTTCAGACAGTTACGAGCTGCGACAGCTCGAAAAGCTTATGAGATCGATCCCCAACTTCCGACCGAGAGGTCACGGCGTGGTCATCCTCCGCCGATACGAATACACCGAAAAGGACTGCGACTGCCGTGCCTGTCCCCACCATATCAGCAGAAAGAAAGGTTGCGGAACAGATAAATGCCCGTGCATCAACGAAAGGATCACAGCCGGAGCCGCAACACTGAAAGAAGCCGTTGCTGAAACAATGGCGGCGATCCGGTATCCGCCCTTTGTAAAACGACTGAATCAATAACCGCAGTAATTCAGCATAAAAAAGACACCCTGGTGGTGGAGCTTCCGAGAGCCAACACCGACCTGCAAATCAAGCTGCTCTCCATTGGAGTAAGGACACTGCCGCAGAACATCAAGCTGTTCGGCGGTGAGGATGCGGAGATCGATGTGCAGCTCGCATCAAGCAGCCGAGTCGGTCAGCACTTGTGCCGACTGTTCAATACCGAAAACAGCCTCGGCGACGTGAACACCACCGCCTACCTCGTACAGACCGCTGACGAAGGCATCAAGACCGACCTGGAACACGATATCTACTACGACCAATACGGCACAGCCGCGGAGCTGATAAACGATATCAAGGACAGAACCTTGGCTCTCGGCCCCGTGAAGATGAGTCTGTATTTTCCTTTGACGGGTAACATCGACGAAGGCGACGGCAACCCCTTCACCGTGGGCGACTCCTTCCTCTACGACTACCGATACGCCATCGACGACCTCATCGAGGAATACCAAGACCGTGACGTGGAAAGTATTCTCGAATACTTCGACGGCGATGCAGGCGCAAAAGCCAAGCTGGTATCGGCACAGTGGTCGACCGAGATCGTGGACGGAACGCTCTACGGCAAGGTGGATCTGCGACTCCGTGAGGAATTAACCGAGGACGAGCTGACCGCCGTTAAGGACTGGATCACCGGACAGAACTCGGACGGAGCCTTTGAAAACCTCGAAGATCACCCCATCGACAGCGAGGACGGAAAACTGTCAATCTCGCTCTGGCACGGCGGTAACGACTACTTCGTATCCACCCGTGACGAGCTGGATGAATATATTGCACAGCAAAATGAACCGAAGATTGGAGGGATGTGATATATGGCTGTGTTATTTTCCGCAGTAACCATAACCTCGGACAGCGACCAAGCGGAATTCCTCGTAGCAGGCGTTCCGAAAAGCTATGCTGATCTCGAAGGATGGACTGCATTTGAGAGCTTTATGAACGAGGTGGACACGGAACAGGATATCAAAGTCCACGTGGCAGCGTGTCTCTACGGAGAAGGCGAAGTCTTTACGGCTACACCCGAAGAAGTTGCATACTTCACCATTCGGGCAGCCGAAACCGATGACTTTTTCTACGACCACTGCACCGATGCCGGACACAGCGACTTCGTGATACCGTGGTCACCGAAAGAACTATTCGGAATGGAGATGAAATAGTATGTCAATTTTCGATGATTGGAACCGCATGGCAAAGGAGAACCGAGCGAAATATCCGCCCGGCACTCGCATCCTGCTCCTCGGTATGGACGATCCACACCATCCCGTACCGCCCGGTACGAGAGGAACGGTGGATCACGTCGATGACGGCGGTAATATCCACATGAAATGGGATAACGGAAGAACCCTCAGTCTTTGCAGCGATGCGGACTCCTTCCGCACACTGACCGCCGCCGAGCTTGCGGAGGAACAGGCACAGCAAGAGAATCCCACCGAGGACGAAGGTCAGGACGAGGGCGAAGCTCCCGTTATGAGTATGTAGGAGGACTGCCTATTGGAATACGAAATCTATATCCCACAGCCCCAAGCGGATGCCCTTCTTGCAGAAGCGGCTGACCGCAGTATCTCGGTAGAGGAACTTCTCACCGAGATCATTCAAAACTATATGGAAAGGAACGATGACATTGGCTGAAGAAAAAAGAGGCATCACCGTCAAGATCGATGCTGACCTTCACGCAGAGGTCAGAGAGTATATCGAACAGCACGGAATGACGATGGCAGAGTTTATCATCCTTGCCGTCGACAACGAATTACACCCCAAGTACCAAAACAAGGAGGAAAAGAACATGGGTAATATGCGCACGATGGCGTTTCAGGTGCCGGAGGAACTGTTTCAGAGGATCAAGGGCTACCTGCAGCGCAACAACATGAGTCAGAAGCAGTTCGTCCTCGGACTGATCGAAGCCGAGCTGGACCGTGAACAGGCACAGCGAAACGGTGTGACCGAGGATCAGCAGACCGGAGGTGTCGATACCGAGGAAGGCATAAGCGACGATCCCGAAGCCGTAGACGGCACAGGCGGTGACGGCACCGACGAGGATGAAGCGGAGGACGAATCCGAAGGCTTCGGCATGAGTATGGGCGGTATGTAACCGCCGCAGAAACGGAGGTGTAACAACTAAATAAATAGGAACGGTCGGATGCCCTATGGCGATCCGATTTTTTGATATGTTCGCAGGTATCGGTGGTTTTCGCAGCGGACTCGAAGCGGTGGGCGGCTTTGAATGCATCGGTCATTGCGAGATCGATAAAAAGGCAAACCAAGCCTATAACGCAATCTACCAACCGAAAGGAGAAATCTACTTTGAGGACGCTACAAAAATTGATACAAACGACCTGCCGGACATTGACCTCATCTGTGCGGGCTTTCCATGCCAAAGCTTCAGCGTGGCTGGCAAAAGGCTCGGATTCAAAGACGATACAAGAGGAACTCTCTTCTTCGAGGTTGCCCGAATCGCTGAAGCGAAACGGCCTCCACTTTTTCTCTTGGAAAACGTTCCCGGACTGCTATCGCATGACGGAGGCAGGACGCTGTTTACCATCTTCTCCACGCTTGTTGAATTGGGGTATCTCTTTGAAGCACCGATAGATATGCTGTCCTTTATTTCACTTCACAGAAACGGCTGGCAGAAGCACAGCTATGCTGCCGCCTGCGGTGTATCCGATCAGGTGTTGTGGCAGATACTTGCCGATCATCCGCAGGTGGATACGGTGTACCTCTGCCACGACAGCGACGTGGACGGACAGAAAGCCGCCGTCCGTATTGCGAATAAGCTCACCGAACAAGGCATAAACACAGAAATCCTCGTGCCGATCCGAAAGGACTGGAACGAGGATTTATTATATCCACCCGATGAAACGGAGGAAGAAATATGTATCCAAACTATGTAAAGAAAGGAGGCGGTAGCTCATGACAGGAAATCCCTTGCTC
>JAUUSE010000050.1:0-13022 GCA_030842085.1 Bacillota bacterium
AAAATATTCTAATTATATTTAAATATTTTATATATAATTGTAAATTTAATGCATTAAAAGTATTGACAAATATGTCGCTATGTTATAAACTATATGTGTCGATAGGCTACCAACACAATAAATAGAGGAGGAAAATAATATGAAGTACATAAAATTTATAGCCATGTCTCTCGTATTTATGCTGGCACTGCTTTTGCCTGGTTGCGATGAGGCTATCTATCAGGAATATGTAGATGCATGTGAGAAAACATCTCATCTGGAGGCGGTCAGCGGCAGCATAGAATACAGCTTCGACCTGAATAAAGAGTCTGGCGACGGCTTTAGCTTTCCTATGAAAGCCGATTACAAAATGCGCACAGAGAACGGAGAAATTTCTCAAATGTCGATGAATATAAACTACAGCTTTTTAAATCAGGATATCACGGCTTCGACATATGCCGATAAGGAATTTATGTATATGGACGCCGTCGACCTTAAAACAAAAACTCCCGTTGACAAAGAGAAATTATTAGAATATGAAAGCATTGCGTCAAGCTATGTAAACTTGTCGGAAGATGTTCTGAAAAATGCCGAGCGCACCGTTGAGGATGGCATCGTAAATGTTGTCGTCACGTTTGACGGCAATCTTTTAAGAGAGCAGCTTATCGACATCTTTACAACTTCATTCTTCCAAGGCTATAACCCCGGCATGGCATCAGTGCAAAACCCTGAATATATTTCCGATATTTCCGACGCTAACGTAAAATATACCATTAATGCCGACGGATATATTGTCTCCGAAAGCCTTGATTTTTCAATGACCTTGGACGTAAACGGCACATCTACATCCGTAGACGCTCACATGGCGCTGACATACGACAATCCCGGCCAGCCGGTGGAGATTGAGGTACCGAATTTAGACGAATATGAAACTCTGCCAGACGAAATCTTTTCCACATTTTCCAGTGCATCATAATAAAAATTTATGGTAATATTAAAAGCCGCCCAGATTATTTCTGGGCGGCTTTTCTGCTTATTAAATATATGATTTTATTACCCGCTCTAATTCTTCTTTGGGGCGCATTCCCACCAGTGTGTCTATTACTTTGCCATCCTTTACAAACAGCAGCGTAGGTATGCTCATTATGCCAAATGAGGATGCAAGCTCCTGATTTTTATCGGTATTTACTTTTACTATTTTTACATCATCTATCTCTTCAGAAAGCTCCTCAAGTATTGGAGAAAGCATTTTGCAGGGCATGCACCAGTCGGCATAAAAATCTACAAGCACTAATCCCTTTTCCGCCATGACTTCCTTTTCAAAATCAGCAGTATCAAGCATTATCATAATCATACCTCCATTTACTCATCAAATATAGTATATACAATATCATAACACATTATACTATACTGTACAAGTAGTAATTGTCCCATCTGCTATTTATTTTTTCTTTTTGCTGTTTATTACAGTTATAATAACAGTGGCGGCAACCAGCACGACGGCGGCAGCAGCTATACCTATGACCCAGCCGAGTTCATTGCCCTGTCCCGTTGATGGATTGGCTATGCCCTCCTCCGGCTGCGAAGATGAGTCTGAATTCGCAGGCGTGCTTGCGGTGCTGCCTGTGCTCGATGATGCACTGCTGTCGGGCTGCGATGGATTTAAGTCGGTGAGTCCAGAGATATTTGCGTAAAGCTCCTCGGCATTTGCAACAGCGCCCAGCGCCATTACACACTGACGCGTGCTGTAATCATCAGGAGCGGTAAACCAGCCCGTTCCGTTCTTTGAGGCCGAATCGGACCAAAAACCGCCGTTTTCATCTTGGAAACTGAGCAGCGCGTCTACAATATTAACGCCGTCCGTCGTCCATTTATCAGACGTGACGTCCTCGCCCGCCATTATAAGGCCTATTATGGTATAAGCCTGTGCGCAGCTGCTGTCAGCGCCGTAATATTCAAACAAGCCGTTTGCACCAAGTTTTGATTTTATAAAGCTTATGCAGCTTTCACGCTCAGTATTTGCGGCAGTGTAATCAAAAAATGACATCGCCATTAGCATTGTCGCTGTAACGTCTACAGCGCCATCGTCGCCGTAGTTGTTGTATCCGCCGTCTTGCTTTTTCTGCGATATAATCGCGTCTATAGCCGCTGCAGCGTCGTATTTTGCATCATAGCCGTAAAGCTTTGCCGCCTGCAGCGATATAAGCGCCCATGCGTCGTCCATAATGTCGGCGGCGCCGGCTGTTTTAAATGAGCCGGACGCATCCTGCCTTAAGCAGAGCGCGTCGGCAAACTGCTTTACGCCGTCCATGTCGTCGTTTATTATTGATATTATTATGCCCTTGGCATATTCGCGTGAGTATGATGCGTCGGTTATCACCGTTATATCCGGCTGCACGCTGAGATATTCATAGCCCTCCATACCGTATACACCGGCGGCATATGCTGCAAGCACATGCTCCATATCAGCCTTTATAGCATCTTCTCCTTCATAGTCTTCGGCAAATAAATACGACAGGTTGTCCTTGTGATATTCCATGGCTTTCACTGCCGCAGCCTTAGCCGTATCAGCATAATCAGAAATTGATGCTGATGCCGGCAATACAAACAAAATCGACATTATCACTGCCATTACGGCTGATATAATTCCTATGTTTCTTTTCATATGCGTCTCACTTCTTTCATTGTTTTTATATTAATGCTCTTTTGCCAGCAGATTATTCATGTAATCACTGAGCTTTTGCGCCTCTGCCTGGCTTGTCTCTTTATCTGCCGACACGCTTATTATATATACTTTTATTTTGGGCTCGGTGCCGCTTGGACGGATTATAACATCGGCGCCGTCCGCCAGCCTGTAAGCAAGCACATCTGACTTCGGCAGCGTAAGCTTTGTAACATTATCGCCCTCTGTGCATGTACCCGTCAGATAGTCCGAAACCGATACGACATCCGTACCGTTTATTTGAACAGGTGGATTGTTTCTTAAATCCTCCATAATCTCTTTCATCTGAGCCATGCCCTTGGAGCCTTCAAAATAGCTGTTTATAAGCAGTTTTGTATAATACCCATATTCTTTATAAAGCTCATCCATATAATCGGCAAGGGTACGTCCCTCTTTTTTAAGCACAGCCGCTATCTCAGCAAGCAGCAGTGCGGCTGCCACCGCGTCCTTATCTCTTACATAGGTTCCTGGCAGATACCCATAGCTTTCCTCAAATCCAAGAACATATCTGTCATCGTCGCCCTTGGATTCGAGCAGCGCTATCTGCTCGCCTATAAACTTAAAGCCGGTGAGGACGTCTATTACCTCACAACCGTATTTTTGAGCTACTTTATCGGTCATTCGGCTTGTTACTATGGTTTTTACGCAAACCGGCTTTTTAAGAGATGCCGGACGATTTTTCAGTATATAGTCCAGCATGATAATGCCCATTTCATCGCCGTTTAAAAGGACATAGTCATCGCCGCTTTTAACGGCGGCGCCAACCCTGTCGGAGTCGGGGTCGGTAGCTAAAAGTATATCTGCCGGACGCTTTTCTGCCAGCTTGATTGCGCACTCAAACGATTCCCTAAACTCCGGATTTGGGAAAGGCGTTGTGGGGAAATTGCCGTCCGGCGCCTCCTGCTCTGGTACTACACGCAAGTCCTTTACACCCGCCAACGCCAGCGCCTCGCGAACCGGCTTGTTGCCGGCGCCGTTAAGGGGAGTATATATCACGCTTAAATCAGCGTTTCTTATAGCGTCCTTATCCACCATACAGCCAAGTACACATTTATAATACGCGTCGAATAAGTCTCTTTTTACATATTCTATCATGCCGTTTTTTCTAAGCTGCTCGAATTCGCCGCACTTTACAGAGCCGAAAATATCCAGCGTATCTATTATGTCCATTATATGCTGGCTTTCTTCCAGTCCGAGCTGACAGCCGTCGGCGCCGTACGCTTTAAAGCCGTTATATTTCGCAGGATTATGACTGGCCGTTATCATTGCGCCGGCATTGCATTTTAAATGTCTTACAGCGTATGAGAGAACAGGTGTGGGGGCCAACTCTTCAAAAATATACGTCTTAACGCCGTTTGCGGCAAGCACGCTGGCTGTGCGCTTGGCAAAAAGCGTAGAATTGTTGCGCGAATCATAGCATATAACGGCGCTTCCATTTTTTGTCATGCTGTTTATATGCTCCGCCATGGCCTGAGCAATTTTTGAAACAGTATAAATATTCATCCTGTTTGTACCGGCGCCCATTTCGCCGCGCATGCCGCCGGTGCCAAATTCCAGATTTTTGTAAAAACGCTCGTATATGGCGTCTTTGTCGCCCTTTATCTCCTCAAGTTCCTTAACAATAGATACATCCTCTTTAGCCTTTTCACACCAAACTTCATAAAGCTGCTGTTCCGTCATCTTTCCACCATCCATATCTTATTAACCCGCTAAAGCGCTGCTTTCTCATTAATACAGCATTCTTCAACGCATATATTCCATATAGTTATTATATCAATCCTAAATAATTTATTCAATTATAATTTATATAAATGCCGTGCGCACTTTTTCCCCGCTTTTTGTTCCCTTTTTCCAATTTAAAGCCCTCTATATTCTGTGCAATCCGCAACAATTTGTTAAAGAATTTTTACTATCATACTTAAACATAAGCATAATTAACATAAATAATTTTACTAATGTGTAAAACTTGCAAACGGTTATGCGCTAAAATGCTTAATAAAAAAGAGGCTGATTTTATCAGCCTCTTTTTTATAATTCTGCCTCTAAAAAATCCACACCAGTTTTAGTATTATCATTAATATAACCCCCGGCAAAGACAGCACCGCAGAGCAAATAAGCGTCCACAGATTTATGGGCAGGCCAAATCCGGTAAAACTTCCAGTAATTGATGCCACTATCAAGGCTGCAATTCCTATCAATGCAGAAATAATCAAATAATGCCTCGCCCTTTTGCTCTTTACCGCCGCCACTATAATAGCCAGTCCCGCTACTATTGCGCATATTATGTATATAACTTTTAAAACCTGCATATCTTTATCCTCCATTTTTCCGCTTATTCAAGCATATGTTAAAAGGACTTGTTATATTACAGGCATATTTAAACTTTTACATTTGAATTTTGTCTGTTTTATAGCTTAATTTTATGCTATTATAAAATTGGTGATATTAAATGGAGATAACCTTAAAAGTAGCAGAACATGGCGAGAAAAGTATTCTGAATAATCTGCTTGAAAAATACAACTACGAATTCTCGCAATACGATAAAATGCCGTTTAATAATGATGGGCTTTATAGCTATATGTATCTTGATTCATATTTTACATCGCCTAATCGCTTTGCATATTTTATCTTCGCCGATGAGCATTTAGCCGGGTTTGCCATGGTCAACAATCGCTCAGAATGCGACCGTCGAGTAGACTGGTCGATTGCTGAATTTTTTGTGGCCTATCCGTACAGACGGCAGGGAGCCGGCAGTAAAACAATGGAAAAGCTGTTTGAAAGACACAAAGGTTTTTGGAATATAAAATATCATCCGAAAAACACCGTGTCCAAGTCATTTTGGACTAAAATTGCCGATAAATATTCCTGCGGGGAATATGAACTGCTGAGCGGCAATGAAAAATATTATGATGATACAATGCCGGAAGTGCTGTTTTTTAAGGTCTGAAGCACAACTGGCTGCAATATTAAAAAGCAACAATTTTGAGAGTTTTTTAATGGCGCAGCATCATATACATATAGGTATTATAACAGGAAGCAGGCGGCATAAGCCGCCTGCTTCCCTATATTACTACCCCTCAAACTATCAATAATAAAATTGTTTTATACTATCTGTCGCCTCCGACAATTTCCTGAGTTTGGCCGTCAAGGCGCAAAACAAGATTATTCCTTACGGCTTTGTCAGCTGCAAAAGCGACCTTCATCGTGCTCTCAACATCGTCTATCGTCGGGCTTGACACATATCCCGGCTCCTCTATCATATGTATGAGTTCTAAAAGCTGGCCGTACATATTTTTATATATGCTCTTGACGTTTATTATATGATGCTCGCCGGTCTTTCCGTCATACCAGCGTATCAAGTCGCCGAGCTCATGACCATCGCTGCGGTCGCAGGACAGTATAAGCTTAATGTAGCCGCTGTCGCCGATAAACTCCTTAAGATTATTCGCCATCATGTTCTTGGACCAGCCGCTCTCATAGTTAAACACAGTGCCGTCAGCGAGTACTGCATTCATCATGCTGTAATTATACGAGCCGTCAGGTACATCACCGTCTATATTTGTCGATATGCCGGACACCTGTACTATTTTCGAGCCGGTAAACCACTGCGCTACGTCAATATAATGCACACCGCAGTCCACAAGCGGCGGGCAGAAGCTCAGCAGATGCTGGTACCTTTCCCAATTAACAGCATTGTGGTTCTGCGCCATTCTGAACACCTTAGGACGTCCTATCGCTCCGTTCTTTATCATGTCGGCAATCGTCTTATAAGACTCGTTATGACGGAGTATGTGTCCAACAAGCACCTTTGACTTGGCAGCATTGCGTACCGCGCTTACAAACTCCAGCGAGCTCTCTAATGTGTCGGCCACCGGCTTTTCGCACAGCACATGCTTGCCATGAGATATACAAGCTTTTAAAATTTCCAGATGCGTTTCAGTATAGGTTGCAATTATAAATATGTCGACCTCATCGTTTGTAAGATACTTATTATAATCTGTCGACCAAGACTCCGCACCATATTTGCGGGCAAACAGTCTTGCCGCACTTTCATTTATATCAACTACGCCGACAATCCTTATATTATCCCTATAATATATGTCATCAAGATGCGTAGCACCTATATATCCGCAGCCGACAAGTACAACGCCGTATTTGTCTTTCATCTAATTAACCACATTCCCCTGCTATCTAATTCATGGCAGACATTTTTTCTTTAAGAAAATCTACCGCCATTTTTATATCCGCCTCAGGATTAGCGCCGACTTCGCGCTCTATCGTCAGATATCCTCTGTAGCCGATATCCTTAAGAGCGTTTAAGTAAGCAGTAAAATCGACCTTGCCAAGACCCAGAGGAGTTTCTTTAAAATAATCCTCAAGCCGCAAATCGCCTATGCCGCCGTCGGCAAAAAAGCCGTATATCTCCTTTGGTTCTGTCTGCTTCAGCATTATGCCGTCCTTGGCATGAGTATGTACGATATAATCCTTTAAAGTATATACGCCCTGTACCGGGTCGTCGCCTGTTACCATAACCAAATTAGCCGGGTCAAAGTTGACGGCTACACCCTTAGAATCCAGCTTATCTAAAAACGCCTTGAGGGTGACCGCCTTTTCGGGGCCTGTCTCCACTGCAAAATATGCGCCGACGCCCGCCGCATACTCCGCAAGCTGATTGCAGGCCTCAAGCTGATTCTTATAAGATTCATCGTTTTCGTTTCCGCTTACTACGCCTATGTGCGTCGTTACCACATTCGAGCCAAGCTCCAGCGCAAGGTCAACTATCCTTTTGGATTTTTCCACTTTCCATACATTGTCCTCTGCTATTTCAAAGCCGTGGCCGCCAAAATCGCCGCACAGCGCCGAAACCTTAATGCCGTTTGAAGCTAATATGTCCTTTTTCTCCTTAAGGCTTGACGGCGTCATGTTGTCCGGCGACATTTCGCCGCTTACAGCATAGAGTTGCACCGCCTCGGCACCTATTTCCGCCGCTTTTTCTATGCCGCCTTTAAAGCCTAAATGAAACCAGTCGGATATTACTCCTATTTTAAATATACCCATACTTCTCCCTCCTTAATCTTATCAGGATTAATTAAGCCTTGTGTGTTTATTTGTATTATTACAATCTAATTAATGTAAAATATAATTAATATGCCGCTTACCGGCTAAGCCGGCAATATATAATAGTACAATCCGCTTATAGATTTATCCACTCGTCCGGCTTCTTTATCGCTTCGCTTGCTGCACCGATTATCGCCATAAGCGTGATTGTTTCCTGCGGGTCTACCGGCACTTCACCGTCGTCAAAGAATTTTACCATCGCATGCATAAAGTTCCTAAACGAGTCAGACTCAAGCTTCTGCATCACAAAGCTGTCGTTGTACTTCACAGCTAACATCTGCGGAGCGCCCCAAGTCCTCGGCATGTTCATATACGCGCGCCGGCCGTCGGAAAATTCAAGCGTAAATGACATTGAATTTATTGAGCCGGTATACATTATGCGCTTTACATCCGGGCCCATTAAATATACAATCGGCTCAAACTGATGTATAAAATAATTTTCCTCAACGCCGGGGCCTATGCTTGACACATATATTGCCTCGCCCTTTTTCATCTCCTGTATTTCCGTCGCATATCTCAGCGCGGAGGTGGAAAACATTTTTGTGCCGCTCTTTTCCGCTATTTTAAATATGCGGCGCGCCGTATCAGCATCCGGCGCAAAGGTCTTGTCAACATATGTGAGCTTGCCGGACATAAGCGGCTTTTCACATAAATGCTCATGCTGCTCCGGATTATCCGGCGACAGCACAATAAGGACGTCGCTCTTCTCTACCACTTCATCGATAGTTTGGCAGAGCGTCACGCCGTTTTTCTTTGCCCATTCCTCGTTGCTTATGCCGCCGAGTGGGCTGTCAATTTCACCATAAGCATATGTAACCTCATAACGGCCGTCAGAATATTCCTTAAGCCATTCCGGATAATGGTTTGCATGCCATTCGTCAAGATAATAATCAATAAAGCCTACCTTTTTCACCATATTACCCTCCGTTCGCATTATAGCTTAACGCAAATGCCTCTCATTTTAAAGCGGCCATATTATATTATGGCCGCCTGCCGTTAACCCACATTGCTCTACAGCTTTACTTCCTCGTTCCTATCAGAGGAATCATATATTGCCTGCATGAGCTTCGCTGTTATTATTGCAGAATCTATATATGACTGTATGTGCTCGCCTGTCTGTATGCACTTTACAAAGGCGTTTATTTCATTTTCAAATATATTCTCCGCCTGGTACTGCGGCTTCATCTCTGTAAGAGCGCCGTTCTCCGTCGAATATTTTGTGAAATATCCGCCGTAATTTAAGCGTACGCCGGCCTTTGTGCCTATAAAGTCTATATAGGATTCACCTTCACCAATATTCTGAGCCCATGCGCCGTTTAATGATATTGTCGTGTTCTCGGTCCTTACCAGTGCCGTTACAAAATCATCAACATCATAAACGCCTGTGCCGTCTAATACCGGAGGACCGGCCCACATATTTACATATGTATAGCCTTCTATGTCCTTGCCAAGCGCGCAGTACGCCTTGCCGCTTACAGCTTTCGGCTCAGGATCGCCCAAGCAATACATTGCTATATCTATATAATGTACGCCCCAGTCTATAAGAACACCGCCGCCAGATATGGACTTAGTTGTAAACGCACCACCGAGTCCAGGAATGGAACGCTGCGCGCGGAATGCTATATATACATGATATATATCGCCAAGATCGCCGTTTGTTATCATGTCCTTTATCATATTTACGCTCTTGCTGAAGCGATTTACAACACCTATATTAAGTATTTTGCCAGTTTCATGAGCAACCTTCTGCATCTCAAGCGCTTCGCTTAATACTCTTGCCGTCGGTTTCTCGCAAAGTACATGCTTTCCAGCCCTCATTGCATCTATTGATATTATGCTGTGCATGTTGTTCGGTGTGCAGACAGATACCGCATCGATTTCCGGATCATTTATAACAACATGATAATCCTCAACCGCTGTACCGCAGTTATAATCCTTTACTGCCTTTTCCGCCCTATCAAGCTTGATATCGCAAAAATACTTTATCTCTGCATCCTCATTTTTTACATACGCCGGTATATGCGCGCTGTTGGCTATTGAACCACAGCCTATTACACCTATTTTTATTTTTGACAATTTCAGCACCTCCGATGTTCATATTTACGTTGATTATACTACAGTACTCATTTTTTTAAATACCGTTATTTAACTTTTGGCGTGCCTAAACTAACTTTTGCTATATTTTTACTTTGTCTCTGATTTTTCTCTTTTTCTATAGTTGTTTTTCTTTTTTAAAATTATCCTTATCACTGTTCCTATGCACATTCCTAAGGCAGAAAGCAGAATTCCAGGCAGCATAAATTCGATAGAGAGTGCATTCAGCTTATGAAATGCTAGCATATTTGCCAATGAAAAAGTTAAATAGTATGATAACATATACATTAATCCAAAGAAAAGAAGCATAATCCATCTTATATCTCTCCATTCCTCGTCTTTTCCGATAAAAATTGATGCAATTATGGTGGCCAAAGGCAAAACAAAATAAAAGACGACAACTGCATACGCTAAGGCATCTATCCGACCAACAATCCAAAACACGGCAATCGGCAGCGCCCATATACAAAGATATATTATAATTAAAATTCGCTTAGATATTTTTGTCTTTTGGTTTGATATATCTGCATTCTTTTCCGAATATTCAGCCATTCTTTTACCCCTCACACTAAATTTTATCAAATAAAGGCACAGCAAATTTAGACTAATACCTTGTTATTAAAGTTTAATTAAACGCCTATATTATTTTTATAGTAACATATTAAGTAAAAATTATCTATTTCATTTATCAAATTCATTAATAATTAAAAATTATTATAATTCGTTCACTGTTTATGTTATTTGCTTTGTTTAATAATATTTAGGAGATTTTAAATAGAATAATATAATAAAATGTCCCTGTACTAATAGTACAGGGACATTTTATTTGTAAACGCTTAATTTTATTTTACAAGTTCAATTACTGCCATTTCGGCTCCGTCGCCGCGACGAGGACCTATTCTTGTCACTCTTGTATATCCTCCGTTACGCTCTGCATATGACGGTGCTATCTCGTCAAACAGTTTCTTTACTACATCCTCTTTTGTCACAAAAGACAATGCCTGTCTCTTATTATGAAGAGTATTTTCTTTCGCTAAGGTTATATACTTTTCTGTCATTGACTGTACTTCTTTTGCTCTTGTATAGGTCGTCTCTATCCTGCCGTTTTCCAGCAGATATGTCACCATTCCTCTGAGCATTGCCAGCCTGTGGTCAGTCGTCCTGCCAAGCTTTCTTGTACCGGGCATTATATTCACTCCTTTTCAATAAAGGTTTCTAAGATTTTTTATTCATCATCTGAACGAAGGCCAAGTCCTAAAAACTCTAACTTGGACACTACCTCTTCAAGCGATTTGCGGCCGAGGTTGCGAACCTTCATCATGTCCTCTTCGCTCTTGTTTATCAGATCTTCTACTGTATTTATTCCGGCGCGCTTCAGGCAGTTAAAGCTTCTTACCGACAAATCAAGTTCTTCTATTGTCATTTCAAGAACTTTTTCCTTGCTCTTGTCGTCCTTTTCCACCATTATCTCGCCGTTATACGTATCACCTGAAAGATCTACGAAAAGATTCAGATGCTCAATAAGAACTTTAGCGCCAAGCGATACTACTTCCTGCGCTGTTATGGTCCCGTTGGTCCAAACTTCAAGCGTGAGCTTGTCAAAATCCGTTACCTGACCGACGCGAGTGTTTTCTACAGTATAATTTACCTTTGACACCGGAGTATATATAGAATCCACCGGTATTACGCCAATGGCATTGTATATCTGCTTGTTTTTCTCTGCCGGTACATAGCCTCTGCCCTTGTTAAGCGTAAGCTCCATATAAAGCTTTCCGCCCTCGGCCAATGTGGCTATGTGTAAATCCGGATTTATTATTTCTACCTCAGAGTCAGCCTTTATATTTTCAGCTTTTACTTCGCACGGACCTTCAGCTTCTATAAAGACCGTCTTTGGCCCGTCGCCGTGCATCTTTGCTGTAAGGCTCTTTATATTCAGGACTATCTCCGTCATATCTTCCTTAACACCCGGCAAAGTGGAAAATTCATGCACGACCGAATCTACCTTTATGGCTGTAACTGCCACGCCAGGCATCGATGAAAGCAGAACGCGTCTGAGACTGTTGCCAAGCGTAGTTCCATATCCGCGCTCCAGCGGCTCTACGACAAACCTGCCGTATTTGCCGTCAGCAGATAACTCTTCAGCTTCTATTCTGGGCTTTTCTATTTCTATCACTTAAAACCCTCCTTGTCGAATTATTACGACAGATTCTGGGTAATACTGCCGTTATTGCATTTAAACTAACGGTAATTATACGCGTCTGCGCTTCGGCGGACGGCAGCCGTTATGCGGTATCGGAGTTACGTCCTTTATCATGCTCACTTCAAGTCCGGCAGACTGAAGCGCGCGTATTGCCGCCTCGCGTCCTGAACCCGGACCCTTTACGTATACCTCAACCGTCTTAAGTCCGTGCTCCATCGCTGCCTTGGCAGCCGTCTCAGCAGCTGACTGAGCCGCAAACGGTGTAGATTTCCTTGAACCTCTAAAGCCTAATCCGCCTGCCGACGCCCATGATATTACATTGCCCTGCATGTCGCTTATTGTGACAATCGTATTATTAAATGATGATTGAATGTGAGCTGCTCCGCGCTCTATATTCTTCTTCTCTCTGCGGCGGCGTGTAACTACCTTTTTGCCCTTTGTTGTAGTAGCCATTTAAACTCATGACCTCCATTTCCTATAAGAAAATATTTAATTACTTCTTCTTGTTTGCAATAGTCTTTCTCGGACCCTTGCGTGTTCTCGCATTCGTCTTTGAACGCTGTCCCCTTACCGGCAGATTCCTGCGGTGACGTATGCCGCGGTAACAGCCGATTTCTATGAGACGCTTGATATCGAAAGCTACTGCGCGGCGGAGGTCGCCTTCTATCTGCAGGTTCTTGTCAATATAATCACGCAGCTTAGATACGTCGTCTTCAGTCAAATCCTTTACCCTTGTGTCAGGATTGATTCCTGTTTCCGCCAATATCTTCTTTGACGTTGTTGCTCCTATTCCATAGATGTAAGTTAGGCCTGCCTCTATTCGCTTCTCTCTCGGCAGGTCAACACCAGCAATTCGTGCCATTTTTGCACCTCCATTAATTAGACTGCCAGATTATCCCTGGCGCTGTT
>JAUUSE010000051.1:0-12674 GCA_030842085.1 Bacillota bacterium
GCTCGGCCTGGTGCGACAGTGGCAGAAGGCTTTTTACGACAACAGATTTTCCCAGACGTCTCCCGACCGACATACTAATTTTGAAAATCTGGCAAAGGCGTTTGGCATTAACTATATTAAAATTGCTAAAAACGACGATATAGACACAGCGGTAAAATCCGCCTTCGATATGAATGCACCCGTTCTGCTCGACTGCCGCATTTCTCCCGACGTCAACGTGCTGCCGATGATACCGCCGGGAAAATCGGCTGAAGATATTATGCTTGAAATGTAGATACATCCGTCGCTGTAAATTGCAGCACGCGCGAAAAAATTGCATAACAGCATTGCAGGGTATTCAAGATTTTTGATTATCCATAGACTTTTGGCAGCATAGGCATTATGTGTATAATGTCTGAAGTTTAGAGGGATATGCTCATACGGCTATGGATGCTTAAGCTTAGCGGCTGCTGAATAAATTTATCGGCAGCGTAAGAATTAATTTAAAATGTAATTAGCAAAGCGCCGATGACGACGCTTTGTTTTACAAATAATGAAAGGAAGATTTAACATGGCTATGACAATGACACAAAAAATACTGGCGGCGCACGCCGGACTAAAAGAAGTCAAGGCCGGGCAGCTTATTGAAGCCGAGCTGGACATGGTTTTGGGCAATGATATAACCTCTCCGATAGCTATAGGCGAATTTGAAAAATGCGGCGCCGGCTGTGTGTTTAATGAGGAGCGTGTGGCACTGGTAATGGACCACTTTACTCCTAATAAAGACATAAAAGCGGCGCAGCAGTGCAAGCGTGTAAGAGAATTTGCAAATAATCAGAACATAAAGCACTTTTACGATGTCGGGCAGATGGGCATAGAGCATGCGCTGCTGCCTGAACAGGGCATTGTAGGCCCCGGCGACTGCATAATCGGCGCCGACTCTCATACCTGTACATACGGCGCTTTAGGCGCTTTCTCCACCGGTGTGGGCTCCACCGACATGGCGGTCGGAATGGCCACCGGCAAGGCTTGGTTTAAGGTCCCCGCCGCTATTAAGGTTGAGCTTGTCGGCAAGCCTCAGGGCTGGGTCAGCGGCAAGGACGTCATACTTCACCTTATCGGCATGATAGGAGTTAACGGCGCACTGTATAAATCGCTTGAGTTTTGCGGCGAGGGTGTTAAAAATCTCTCTATGGACGACCGCCTTTGCATATCGAACATGGCGATTGAGGCGGGCGCCAAGAACGGAATATTCCCCGTCGACGACATAACGCTCGAATATGTAAAGGGACGCTTTACGCGTGAAATCAAAATCTACTCCGCCGACAGCGACGCCGAATATGAGCGCACCATTACAATAGATTTATCGTCGCTGCGTCCCACCGTCGCTTTCCCGCATCTGCCGGAGAATGCGCACACCATAGACGAATGCGACGATATAAAAATCGACCAGGTGGTAATAGGCTCCTGCACAAACGGCCGGCTGGAGGATTTGCGTGTTGCCGCTAAAATATTAAATGGTAAAAAGGTCGCCAAAAACGTGCGCTGCATCGTAATACCATCTACGCAGCAGATATATCTGGATGCTCTTAAAGAAGGTCTGCTTCAGATATTTATAGAGAGCGGAGCCATAGTCAGCACGCCTACCTGCGGTCCGTGCCTCGGCGGACACATGGGCATACTGGCCGAAAACGAGCGCGCCGTGTCCACCACCAACCGCAACTTTGTCGGCCGCATGGGCCACATAACGTCGGAGATTTATCTCGCCAGCCCGGCGGTTGCCGCCGCCAGCGCCGTTGCCGGATATATCGCCGACCCGGACAAAATATAGATTTGGAGGTTTATTATGAAAGTACAGGGTTTAGTTCATAAATACGGCTCTCACGTTGACACCGACGTCATAATTCCCGCAAGGTATCTTAACACGTCGGATGAAAAGGAGCTTGCCTCCCACTGCATGGAGGATATTGACAAGGATTTTGTTAAAACGGTAAAGAGCGGCGATATAATAGTAGCCGATGAGAATTTCGGCTGCGGTTCGTCTAGGGAGCACGCTCCTATCGCTATAAAGGCGTCCGGCATTTCCTGCGTTATAGCCGCCAGCTTTGCGAGAATATTTTACCGCAACTCCATAAACATCGGTCTGCCTATACTCGAGTGCCCCGCTGCCAGCGCTGATATTAAAAACGGCGACGAGGTCAGCGTGGATTTTGACTCCGGCGTAATAACCAATGTTACAACCGGCAAAGAGTATAAGGCGGAGCCTTTCCCGGAATTTATACAGAATATAATAAAAAAAGGCGGTCTGCTTAAAGCCGCCGTTAAGCCTCAGCTTATATTAAAACTTGATAATGAATTTATCAGCATGACCGATACTTTCGGCAAAGAGGTTGCACGCATAGATTTCCCGTCTATTCCCGGCGGCGTTGTGGATATCAGACGCACATTTGTAGATGAATCAATGCGCGGCAAGGGCATAGCGGCGCGGCTTATGAAGACGGTGGCGGATAAGGTCCGCAAGGAGGGCAAAAAAGTCCGTCCGTCATGCTCATATGCCGTTAAATGGTTTGGCGAGCATAAAGATTACAATGATATTTTAGAATAAACTGAAATATAATTTAATATAATGTAATAAGCCATGTAAAACATGGCTTATTTATTTTATTGTTAATTAATATGCATATGCAAACCACAATTTATAAATTTAAATAATTGCGTCATTTTTTCATATAATGTAAAGTGAAATATTTACTTTTGCTTGACATAACCGCGTTTTACTATTTACAATACTATTGTAGAATAAAGTTGAAAAAGCATAAAATTTAATATGTATGTTTGAGAGGATAAAAAAATGAAATATGCAGCAGTAGATATGGGCTCAAACAGTATGCGGCTTTCGGTATATGACGCGCAGGAAAGCGGCGATTTTGACCTTATATTTTCTGAAAAAAGAATGGCTGGTCTTGCAAACTATATAGAATACGGCTCTTTAAGCCGAAAAGGTATAGAGGTTGCATGTGAAATTCTGCAGAGCTTTCAGTGGATTTTGCGTCATTTCAATATAAATGATATGCACGTATTTGCCACCGCGTCTTTGAGAAACATTAAAAACACTGAAGAAGCGGTAAAGGATATATTTACTAAAACGGATATAAAGGTAGACGTAATATCCGGCGAGGAGGAAGCCGAACTCGGCTACTACGGTGCGATGGCCAGCTGCGATGAAAACTTGGGAGCAATGTTTGATATAGGCGGCGGCAGTACCGAAATAACATCTATAAAAAACGGTGAGATTGAATCTGCAGAAAGTGTAGGCATAGGCTCGCTTAATTTATTCAACAAATTTGTTTCAAAAATCTGGCCGGACAAGGCCGAAATGAAGCAAATTAAGGATTATATAGTTTCTGAGCTCAGTAATGTAAATATGCCGAACGAAAAGTCTGAATGCATAGGCGGTATAGGCGGTACCGCAAGAGCAGTGCTTAAAATATCCAATTTTTATTTCGACAGACCTGACAGTAATCGCTACATTTATCTTGACGAGCTCAAAGAAATAAGCGGCGTACTCACCGCCAGAAAGGGCAGCGCCCGCAAGCTTATTCTTAAAAACTGCCCCGACCGCGTTCATACTATACTCCCTGGAATCATAATAATGAATACGCTGTGCAAACGCATTTGCAGTGATAAAATATTTATAAGCAAATATGGAGTAAGAGAGGGATATTTGTGCCGCAGGCTGCTGAAGCATTCGACTTAAGTTATACACAGAACAGAGAATTAAGCTGGCTCAAATTCAATGCGCGCGTTTTGGATGAAGCGGCCGACCCTTCTGTGCCGCTTATGGAAAGGCTGCGTTTTATATCTATATTTACCAGCAATTTAGATGAATTTTTCATGGTACGGGTCGGCAGTCTTTTCGACCTCAATGTCATGCTACCTAATGAAATAGATAATAAAAGCGGCGATACTCCCAGAGAGCAGCTTGAGGAAATTTTCAGAGCGGTACGTCCGCTTATAAAGCATCGCGACGCAATTTATCAGGACGTCTGCTATGAGCTTGAAAAGCACGGCATTAAAAATATATCGGTAAACGAGCTTGCCGGCAAGGACAAGGAGTATGTAAGCAATTATTATAACGACAGAATACGCCCGCTTATTTCTCCGCAGATTATAGATGCCAACCATCCTTTCCCACACCTTAAGAATAAAGAGCTATATGCCGCGGCAATTCTTGAAGACGACGACCGTCATATGCTTGGTATTGTAGGCGTGCCGGAGCCCGTACCGCCTATTGTCGCCCTGCCCGAGCAGGAAGGAAGATTTGTGCGCACGGAAGATATTATTCTTCATAACATGAAAAAAATATTTAAAATTTATCATATTGCTGAAAAATGCATAATCTCTGTCACGCGTAACGCTGATATAAGTTATGACGACGACAAATTTGACGAGGATTATATAGATTTTCGCACACATATGGCAAAGCTGCTCAGGCAGAGAGAGCGGCTTGCTCCCGTTAGGCTCGAAATGCAGGGAGATGCTCCTATTCTTCGCACAATGCTTGAAGAGAAGCTTAAGCTTTCCCGCGGCCAGACATATATATGTTCCTGCCCGCTTAATCTTAAATACGTCTATAAAATTAAAAGCACCGACAAGTCATTATATTACGATTCGTATACTCCCATCTTTCCCGACTATTTATCTGAAAGCATGCCTATGTGGGAGCAGATAAAGCAAAGAGATGTATTGCTGTTTTATCCTTATCACTCTATGAAGCCGTTTTTAAAGCTGCTTAAAGAATCCGCAGCAGACCCTGATGTGGTATCTATCCAGATAACAATATACCGCCTTGCACGCAATTCTGCCGTTGTAAAGCATCTGTGCGCCGCTGCGGAAAACGGCAAGTCTGTCACTGTTATTGTGGAGCTTAGGGCGCGTTTTGACGAAAAGAATAATATTGAATGGGCGCAGGAATTAGAGCAATCCGGCTGCAATGTAATATATGGCATTGAGGATTATAAATGTCACTCAAAGATTTGCCTTATTACACGTCAGGAGAAAAACGGACATATTTCCTATATAACGCAGATAGGTACTGGAAACTACAACGAGAATACTGCTGCTCTGTATACCGACTTTTGCCTTTTTACCGCTGACAAAGCTATTGCGTTAGACGCTGTGGATTTTTTCCACAATATGCTTATCGGCGGCCTTGAAGGAAGTTATAAAAAGCTGTTAGTAGCTCCATCCTCTATGAAAAGCTCGCTTATGGAGCTTATTGACGATGAAATTGACAAAGGCAGCGACGGTCACATTATTATTAAGGTAAACTCAATTACTGAGCGCGACCTTATCGATAAATTGGCAGAGGCGTCGCAGCATGGAGTAAAAGTTGAACTTATAGTAAGGGGAATTTGCTGCATTGTACCGGGCATAGCTGATAAGACGGAAAATATTACGGTAATAAGCATAGTAGGCAGATTTCTTGAACATTCCCGCGTATATTGCTTTGGCGATGGAGATGACCGCAAAATCTATATTTCCTCCGCCGATGTAATGACGCGCAATCAGACAAGGCGCGTGGAAATAGCTTGTCCTGTTGAAAGCGAGGAAATTCACAATTGGCTCTCATCTTATCTTGATATATTGCTGAAAGACAATGTAAAAGCAAGATTTCTGCTTCCGAGCGGCGACTACATAAATATTGAGCCGGGTAATACCGCTCCAATGTCGTCGCAGCAATATTTTATGGAGAATCCGCCTGAATTTCAGCCGACAATAGTTTATCGCAGCCGTTTTGTAAATTTCTTCAGGAAAATTTTCAAACGCAGCAAGTAAAAATTTTATCCGTCTGTAATATACAGGCGGATTTTTTGCTTATAATTGCCGCGACGCTGAAACGGTGGGTTTAACTGCCAGATTTAAACTTTTTAAGTTTTAGGTATATTAAATTGCTGTGTAAATGTGTTTTATTTCAATTTCATTGTCCGTAAAAAGTTGAAAAAATTTATATAGTTATTGACAATTAACAAAAAACTGTTATAATAGCTGTTATAAAATATTAAAATTAAATAAGAAAAAGGTGATAGTCATGGCAATGCTGGCACTAAAGCCCCCTATGGGATGGAACGCGTGGAATTATTTTGGCCCGGGTGAAATCTGTGAGCAGGTGATAAAAGAAACAGCGGATGCAATGGTAGATGAGGGCTTTTTAGAAGCAGGCTACAATATATTGTCGATAGACGACAGGTGGATGTCGAAAGAGCGGGACGCCGACGGCAATCTTCAGGCCGACCCTGAAAGATTTCCCAGCGGAATGAAAGCCATCGGCGATTATATTCACTCAAAAGGGCTCAAATACGGACTATATGAAGGGGCCGGAGTGCTTACATATGCCGGTCAGGCCGGAAGTTTTGGCTATGAACGTCAGGATGCGAAAAAATTTGCTGAATGGGGCGTAGACCTTTTAAAATATGATTTTGGATATACAACGCCGGGCGCTAATGAAATAAATCTATTCCGCCGCATGGGGCAGGCGCTGCGCGAAAGCGGCAGAGATATTATATTTTCCGCTTGCCTTGGCCGACGTGAGGTCGCCGAGTGGATGAAGAGCTGCGGTGCAAACATGTGGCGGCTGTGCGGAGACATTACTGACAACTGGGATTCTATAATGAAGGTTATAGACAACGCAGTAGGTCTTGAACCTTATGCAGCAAAGGGTGCGTGGAACGACCCTGACATGATGGTTGTTGGGCTTAACGGTCAGGGCTATGTCGGTCAAATAGGCGGCGGAAAGGGCTGCACTGTAAATGAATATGAGGCACATTTTGCCGTTTGGTGTATGCTATGTGCTCCGCTTATTATGGGACACGACGTAAGAAATACTACTCCTGAAATAAAGAAAATACTCCTTAACAAAGAGCTTATTGAAATT
Source organism: Bacillota bacterium (assembly GCA_030842085.1). GTDB lineage: Bacteria > Bacillota > Clostridia > Oscillospirales > Acutalibacteraceae > Timburyella. The sequence goes on from JAUUSE010000051.1 coordinate 6,914, forward strand.
AACCAGGACGATTTAGGCGTCGTAGCTTATAGAATGCCGCATGTTTCATATCTAAGCGATAAGGACTTTATTCTCGCTAAGCCGCTTGCAAATGGTGATATCGCTTTTTGCCTGCTTAATCCGCGAGAGACAGCAAGGAACATGATTTTGGCGTGGGACTTCTGCGGTTGGGAGGTTACCGATACTGTTAGAATGAGAGACGTACTGCTGCATGAGGATATGGGCGAATTTAAAAACGGTCTGGCGTACAGAGTAGAACCTCATTCTGCTAAGGTGTTCAGAGCTACAAGAGTATAGATTATTTTTACCGCTTTATGCTGAGTGCTGATTTATAACGGTAAAAACATCTTTTTCAATATCAATATGCAACTCAAATTAATCGTTTTATAATGAAAACGGTACAGAAACATCTCTGTACCGTTTTTTATTTATCTTTTGACTACCGCCATTTATTTGCGCAGGCGGCGGAAAACACACACACGATATATTTTCAAAAATTTTGCATATGCAAAGCAAAAGCATGCATAAAAATCCCGCAATTTTCACCAATGAAGACTGAAGCCTTTCTGTTTAACCAGTTCACCTGTATAGCAGGTAATGCAATGTTTTTGTTCAATATTCGTTGGCAGCCAATTTGCTGCCGTGCTCTTTTCAGTCGATACAATCCGTTAATAAATAAACTGCCTAAGTTAGTTATTAACTTTAAGCAATATATTATTTTCATCTGATATTTTACAGTAGTCCAGATATTACAACACGCAATGCGGAAAGCAGCGCCGTCATAATGTGTCCGCTTGCCCAACGAGTGATATTACGGCATCTGTCTTAGCCAATATCAGAAAATATATCTGCTAAAACTTATGACCTATACCGTTTTAAACCGTATTGGATAAAATATTACATAATTGTGTGCGCTCATGTAAAGCACAGCGTCTGGACACTGTATCAAATTAATTATGAGCGCATTCATGCTCGCCGCAGCCGTGATTTTTGCATACTTCGCCGCTGTCATGACAACTGTGATGCTCGCCGCTTTCTTTAGCATGATGACTGCAATTGGCATCCGATTCTTGTACAAGCACGCCGCTGAGATAGACGCTTACGGCCGTATCAGCATCGCCGGTTATACCTGCATACAGCTCAATCCCCGCTTCATCCAGCGCGCGCTTGGCGCCGCCGCCTATACCGCCGCATATCAGGATATCTACTCCCAAATTTTTTAAAAATCCTGCCAGAGCGCCATGCCCGCTGCCCTCAGTATTTACTATTTTTGAAGATTTTACCCCGCCGCTGTCCGCTTCGTATATTTTAAACTGCTTGGTATGCCCAAAATGCTGAAAAATTTCGCCGTTTTCATATGTGCATGCTATCTTAATCATATTAAACACCGCTTTCTATATTCTCGAAAAGCTCGTTAAGCCAGCCGCCTTCAAACTGCTCTATGGCTCCACTGTCGCAGAGCGATGCAAGCCTTGGCTCTATCGGCAGCTTTGCCACCGTTTTTATGGCATGCTTTTCTGCAATTTCTGTTACGTGGCTTTCGCCAAAAATATTGTGCCGGCTGCCACAGTCAGGACATAAAAAGTAGCTCATATTCTCTACCAACCCAATTATTGGAATATTCATCATATAAGCCATTCTGACGGCCTTCTCCACCACCATTGCCACTAACTCCTGCGGTGATGCAACCACTACTATTCCATCAACCGGTATTGACTGAAACACCGTCAGCGGAACGTCGCCGGTCCCGGGAGGCATATCCACAAACATATAGTCTATGTCTCCCCATATTACATCCGTCCAGAACTGCTTTACTGCCGATGCAATAATCGGGCCGCGCCATATGACCGGGTCGGTTTCATCCTCCGTCAGCAAATTGAGCGACATTACCTTTATACCCGTCTTGCTGCTGACCGGATACATCCCTATATCACTAGCCTGTGCCCTGCTGTGTATTCCAAACGCTTTCGGTATTGACGGACCCGTAATATCCGCATCCAAAACAGCCGCTGATTTGCCGCTGCGCTGTGCAAGCACCGCAAGCATAGACGTTACAAGAGACTTGCCTACTCCGCCCTTGCCGCTCACAATACCTATCACTTTTTTTATGCTGCTCAGCCTGTGCGGCTTTTCCTTTGCTATAACATGCTGCTGTGCAGTGCGCTCCTCGCAATCGGCGCTGCAGCTATTGCAATCATGACTGCATTCACTCATATTTTTCAGCTCCCCTGTCTTTTACATAAACCTATTTATAACCCTTTTATCATACTTCCCTTTTGCACTTATGTCAATCATGCTTTCATATTTACCTCAACCTAAGGCCAAAGCTTAAGCATAATGGATGCCATCTCTAAAGTCGCACAAAAAATGATATAAATAACCATAATATGAAAATATTTACAAAATCGCGGAGCATATTGTAAATGCTTTTTATATTTCACAAGAATAACATTCATTTTACCTTTAGATCGGATACGCAGCGCAATGAGTATGACGGCAGCACATTATGAAGCTCGTAACGAAGCAAGAAGCGTTAATAAGAAATATACTTAACACAAGCGAGAAAGAAACTGCCGAATAAAAAGCTGCGTCCGGAAAGTGAACCCGCGTCCAGGATCAGTCTGGTCAGCTCTGAGAAATTTTGAAGCTGGAGGATTCGACTCTCTGGCAGAAGAAAAAGCAAAAAAAACACGCCGCACGCTATCACGCACGACGTTCTTTTTGTAAGAGGCACATGAAAAAGATGTTTTTTCGGTTTTGGCTGATGGAGTTGAACTCTCACGCATAACAGGACACCACAAAAAAACTGTTTATCGAAATATATCACCGAAGGCTCCGAGCATAGTTTCCCAAAAGCTTACAGGCTCTTTTGCCTTTCTTGGGAAGGATAGCATAAAATGAACCCCTCAATATATGGGATTGAACTCGCGTTAACGTGTTTATTAATGAATTGTTATGTTTCATAGTTTGGCGAGAGCGTGAAATCAAGTAGATTGGTGGTTGAATTAATTTAGTTGTCAATATTAATGTAAACGGTTGAATCACACAAGTCAAATTTTTTTCCATTAGGCGTTGGACTTATATCATACGATTTTATATTATAAACTTGAGAATCTATCAAAACTTTAAACGGTGGAAAATAACTAAATATTTTTGATAATCTTTGAAATTCATGCAAATTAAAATTTTCCGTTATTATATATTTGTCAAGATCTTTCTTACAATAATATGTCGCCTGAGCATGATTTTGGGGGGTTAAATTTATTGTACATTTTGCAAAATTGTCAATTAATATACTTATTAATTTAATCGATAGTCTAAAAAGTTTAATATTTATTAATTGATAGTTCTCTCCTATACTGAATTGTTCCTGCAAATAAATATCACCAGTATCAAAATGGCTATCCATCTTATGTAATGTTAGTCCTAGTATGTGTTCATTGTTTAATAACTGAAACAAAACTGGGTAAGGTCCCCTATATTTAGGCAGTAGTGACGGGTGCAAATTGTATATATTATATTCATTTACTATCGCTTCAGGAAAACGGTAATTCCAATAATATACAACAGCCAAATCTATACTGTATTCTTTTAAAAAGTAATAATTCCAGTCTTTAATCTTATCATACTGATATTCATCAGGTAAAACATTTGGATTTTTTTCTTCATACACAAATAAAAATCTGCACAGTGAATTATTTGCCAGCTTCGAGCGGAATATATTAACAATGCTTTTAGGACAAAAAATTGCAACATTTATCATATTTTACCTCTCTATATATCCTTTTTCTTTAAAGTTCAATTTTATTGATATGATTTATTCTGAAAAGTAAGCAATTACTTGTTCAAATAACATATCCATATCACTTTCATTATTTAATAAATATATTGGAATCTTATATTTCTCCGCAAATTTCGTTTTTAATAATTGATATTTATCTATGGATAATTCTACTTTTTGACCATATAAACCAGTCCAATCATTCTTTTGATCCATAGGGAACATACACAAAGCAATCACCTTACAATTAACAGCTGCTTCAAGAACATTTATCGATCTATGTAAATAGTCATCATCATCAAATGGATTAATACATAAAATTACTGCATCTGGTTGTGTTCCCATTAAAAAACTAAATTGTTTTAATGGAAACATCCTTAAATTACCAATATCATACGGCAATACAGATGACTGTGAACCGGTTAATATAATGTCGCAGTTTTTCTTGCACAGCTCATTAATAGAATTATTTAGATACTGTATTATCTCATGATTTTCTAAATAAACCGAACAATTATATCCCATTGGAAATGAGTAATCCATGCCAAATAATTGCGATTGAGGCTCTGTTCCTATTTGACCCACTACATAGCCGTTATCCAAAAAACGCTTGCGCATCTCTAATTGGAGAGTAAATTTACCCTGTACAGAACTAGTGCCATATACTCCAACAACCGGTTTAGAGATTCGAAACAGTTTGCCCATACGATAAGGAGGTAAATTATTTTTTGTTATAACCGGACAATATAATTTGGCATAATCAGTTTTTCGGTAAAGATTGTCAAACGCAAAAATCTGTTTATTGTGTTCTACGACTGCATCCAAAATTTCTTGAACATATGTCTTTTGGTTTATCAAAGAAGAAAGCTTATCTAAATGTCCTAAAATAATTGTATCAAAGGTATCCCAATCAATTGATTTGATACTTTTTATCTTGTATGATTCTACATTGCTTTTCATAATATGATCCGTAGTTGACCCAATATTAAATGAATACTTACTGTCATAAACAGCAACTATATCGAATGACAGCAAATCTTTAAAACGTATAAGACTATGCATTTCTTTGTTAAAAGGAAACAGCACTGCCTTGTGTATGTTGTTTAATAATGACTTTTTAACATTTTTTACATATGAATTACTGTATGTAATAATTGATTTTTCTTTAAATTTATCCAATATGTCACGTAGAGTCTTTGCTCCCTCATTCATAAAATGTGCAGTCTGAACAGTGACGTGAGCACATGCAAAACTGTTTCCATCCAAAAAAATATATGGAGGGTTATGCCACGCTAATCTTTGCAGACCGCCTTTGGCTCCAATATTAACCACGTTATCTTCAAAATAGGCAAAATCATCAACCTGATAGCAGTTGGGATCGTTTGTAACCCCAATGACGCTTTCAAATCCAGCAGGGTATGAAATTGCGCCGGCATTATCAAACGCACACACAATAATGGTACCTCTATCAGACAGCTTTTCACAAATTATCTGTAACTGATTAATGTCATCTACAATATTTACACCCATGCTTATATTTATAATACAAGGCTCATTTTCTTATCGCTAGTTAATACATTCATTTTTCTTAATGATAAACATTTATTTTCGTCTCTCTCTACAGGGACTAAATATCCATTATCTATCAAAAGGGATGTTTCCCAATTTAATAGCGCATCTTCTTCTAAAACATCTTTCGATAAAAGTTTCCTAACAGTTTCGCTGTTTTCAGGAGGAACACTGAGCAACCCTTTCGTTCCTATCATAGAATTATATAGACGCAAACTACCGTCCTGACAAGAGTGGATATAATTAAACCTTGAAGGCTTATATTTAAGCATACATTCATTATTATTCATATTCTATCCTTTCTTTGTATACGGATTTTCCATATAAATAAATTACGGTATGCACATCCGAGAGGCCACCAAACAGGGCTATACAGTTGCCCGCTGCGGCGACAGTATCAACCTTTCGTTC
>JAUUSE010000052.1:0-12513 GCA_030842085.1 Bacillota bacterium
GAGATATCAACACCAATATCAAATCAAATATGGTAAATTTGCTACAGATTTTCGCCTATTGCATATAATAATTTCATACCCATAAATTTCCCCACAGCCTGAGAGCGGTTTGCATAAAATCAGCAAGACCATGCTCACTTAAGCGTCCTGCCCCGGTTAGCTTGATTTATTAATGTTTTCTGCCGATTTAATCTTGAAATAATAATGAAATATTGCCTGCATTTAATTTACTGCTCGCCGTATAAATTCAATATCATCTTATCGCTTTTTTAGCAGCGAATTCAGCAAGTAATACCATTTGCCTTGCGGCGGACAAAATCTTATCTCTTGCTTACTTATTCCATAATGCGCCCTATCTTTAGGCTTATATAGTGAAAAACACATATTATAAGAGGACCCGCAATAAATTTCTAAAACAATAAACAGCGCGCGGTAAATTATAAAACGCATTTATACAAAAATACATCCGGCAGCAAATTCTGCTGCCGGATGTCTCCAAACATATACAAATTGCGCCTGTTTACAAGCTAACGAGTATTATAAGCCTACGCTCACCTCGTTTGGGCTAAATATAAAATCTATTCCGCCGGTTCCCACTTGCACCGTGCCGGAGAAACAATCTTATTCTCCTTTTTAAGCTCTTTAAAGGCTTTGTCAACTTCCTCTTTTGAAAGTCCCGAAAGCTTCACAACCTCGCCGGCGCTCAGCGGCTGAGCTGCCGTCTTCATCGTCTCTATTACCTTTTCCTTTGCATCCATATTAAATGCCTCCTTTATATTTTTGTATTATAAAACTTTATATCGATTAACGATTTACGCTGAAGCTTCACAGCGTCGTATTTAAATTATAAAATTGCATACCAATTTTGTCAAGATTTTATTGTTGACAAATTTAGTATTGTATAATATAATTGCAATATACCCCCTATGGGTATATTGCATACGTATATTGGTCTAAATACTTGATAGGATAAAAGCGAGATATATTTTTTATTATATATGTTGTCGCTGAATTAGGAGGAAGCTATGGAGAATAAATGCTGCTGCAGTGAAAGGCATACCTATCGCAGTGAGGAGTTAACCAAGTCGCTTATATCACGAATTAACCGCGTTGAGGGTCAGATACGCGGTATTAAAGGGATGGTTGAAAACAGCGCCTACTGTGACGACATATTAAACCAAATTTCGGCGGCGCGGGCGGCGCTTGATTCAATAAGCCGACTGTTGCTGGAAAATCACATGCACACCTGTGTAATTGATAAAATACGCGCCGGCGACGACAAAATAGTCGACGAACTTATGACAACTATAAAGCGCATGATGTAAATAATACAATGCATGGGTAATGTAATAGCATCGTACGGACATCGGATACAAAGCTTTACATTGTGATTTGACAGTACTATTATCTTCAAAAATCTGATTATCACGGCGCATGTTAGCGCTGAATTAGGTGGATGTGCTTATATACCGGCGTTATATTTCTATATAGGTATTGTATAAACTAATTTTCTTCCGGCATAATAAGCTGACTTACAAAATCATAATTTGTTTTTCTCGCAGAACCACCGCAAATATCAGCTCTATTTATTTCGCTGCGCTGCAAGCGAGTTTAAAAAATTTAACGGGAGGGAGTGCTCTGCACGTAAATGCGCGTGCACAAACGAAGCCTTATGAAAACAGAAATATTTAAAATCGGCGGCATGACCTGCGCCGCCTGTGCTGCAAGAATTGAAAAGACACTTTCTGCGCTTGATGGAGTAAAAAATGCATCTGTCAATCTTGCAGCGGAAAAACTAAATATAGAGTTTGATGAAAGCGTCATTACAATAAAGGATATTGAAGAAAAAATAGAAAAAATTGGGTATACCGCATCGCCGGATAATGAAAAGGAAGTGTCGATAAAAATAGGCGGAATGAGCTGCGCTGCCTGCGCAAATCGTGTTGAAAAGGCTTTATGCGGTCTTGAAGGCGTAGATACGGCTAATGTAAACTTTGCAAACAATTCCGCCTATGTCTGCTATAATCCGGATCTGGTAAGCATTGACAGCATGAAAATGGCGGTTGAAAAGGCCGGATATCAAGCGTTGGACGCCGAGGCCGAAAGCTCTGATGAAAATCAAAGCTTTAGCAAGCGGTGGCTTAAATTTATAATCGCCGCTGTTTTCTGTGTTCCGCTGCTTTATATTGCAATGGCGCCGATGATTCCGGGACTATCATCTTCCCTGCCCTCATTTATTGACCCTGCGCTGCACCCAATGCGGTATGCCACTATACAATTGATTTTAGTCATACCGATTATAATTGTCGGTAATAAATTTTACCGCGTCGGTTTTAAAGCGCTTATACAGTGTTCACCAAATATGGACTCGCTTGTAGCTATTGGCACGTCGGCGGCAATTATTTACAGTCTCTATCACATGTATAAAATGTTTTCTACCGGCGCCACCGATGTACACGGCCTTTATTTTGAATCAGCCGGCACAATTATTACTCTTATCATGTTAGGCAAGACGCTGGAAAGCATAACAAAGGGCAAAACTAATCAGGCCATTAAAAAGCTTATGGAGCTCGGTGCAAAAACAGCGTCGGTCATTCGCGGCGGAGAAGAGATAAAGCTGCCGGTTGAGCAAGTAGTTGCAGGCGACATTATACTTGTCCGGCCGGGCGAAAAATTTCCCGTTGACGGCAAGGTAATCAGCGGAAGCACATCGGTAAACGAGTCTATGCTTACCGGCGAAAGCATACCCGTATTCAAGCAGTCCGGAGATGAGGTATACGCCGCCACTATAAATGAAAACGGCTCCATTCGCATGGAAGCAACCAAAGTTGGCGGCGATACCGCCATAGCGCAGATAGTAAAGCTTGTTGAGGAAGCGCAGGGCAAAAAAGCCCCCATTGCGAAAATATCCGACAAAGTATCGGGAATATTTGTGCCTATAGTGTGTCTGATAGCGGTTGTATCGGCACTGCTGTGGTTTATATTCGGGCACAAAGACATTGAGTTTTGCCTTACGATATTTATATCTGTGCTTGTAATAGCCTGCCCCTGTGCGCTGGGTCTCGCCACGCCTACCGCTATAATGGTGGGCAGCGGCAAGGGCGCGGAAAACGGTATTCTTATAAAAAGCGGCGAAGCGCTCGAAGCTGCGCATAAAATCAATGCGGTTGTGCTTGATAAGACCGGCACAATAACAGAGGGGCATCCGGCCGTTACCGATATAATTCCAATAGGCGGCATATCAGGAAAAGAGCTTATAGCGGCAGCGGCGGCAGCGGAGAAAAATTCAGAGCATCCGCTCGCCAAGGCCATAATAAGCTATGCGGAGGAGCATGGCATTGAGATAAAGTCTGTGCAGGACTTTACAGCCGTACCCGGACACGGTATTAAAACCAAGCTCAGCGGCGAAGACTATATAATAGGCAATAAAAAGCTCATGACGGACAGCGGAATAGATTTGTCGGCGATAAGCCGTGAAAGCGACGAGCTCTCATCGCAGGGCAAGACAACGCTGTATGTGGCAAAATCCGGCAGCCTGATAGGAGTAATTGCCGTGGCCGACACCATCAAGGAATCTGCGGCAAAAGCGGTAAAATATCTGCACGACATGGGCATTGAAGTGACAATGATAACCGGCGACAATAAAAAGGCGGCAGAGTATGTCGCTGCGCAGGTTGGCATAGAGCATGTGATGGCGGAAGTACTGCCTGAAGATAAGGCAAGTAAGGTTTTACAGCTTCAGTCTCAGGGTAAAAAGGTGGCCATGGCGGGCGACGGTATAAACGACGCTCCGGCGCTTGCCGCCGCTGATGTAGGAATAGCAATCGGCTCCGGCACTGATATAGCAATAGAATCAGCCGATATAGTGCTCGTCCGCAACGACTTGCTTGGTATTCCCACCGCCATAAAGCTCAGCAAAAGCACCATGCGCAACATTCACCAAAATCTTGGCTGGGCCTTTGGTTACAACATGGCCGGCATTCCGATAGCGGCGGGTCTGCTTAATATATTCGGCGGTCCCCTGCTTAATCCAATGATTGCGGCGGCAGCCATGTCGCTGTCATCAGTGTCGGTGCTGCTTAATGCACTGCGTCTTAAACGGTTTAAGCCGTTAAAATAAAAATATTTTAAGGAGTGTTATATATGGAAAAAGTAAAATTAAATGTAAAGGGCATGTCCTGCCAGCATTGTGTGAAAGCGGTAGAGTCTGCGCTTGAGGCGGTTGACGGCGTATCGAGCGTTAAGGTAAAGCTGTCATCCGGAAAGGCTATTGTATCATATGACGGTACAAAAACAAATGTAGATGCGCTTAAAGCAGCGGTAAACGCGCAGGGCTATCAGGCGGATGAATAAAGCTTACACATATTGTCTATGTAAAAGCCTTTATTAAAAACATAAATAAGTTATTCTTCAAATTTATTATTAGGCTTGAAACATAGTCATCTTCCTACCGTATCAAGCTTTTTTATCTGAAAGTTCTATTTTTCGTACGAATTATAAGGATGAGTACAATTGTTATTCACTGCAGCTCTAGATTTCAATAATTGGTTATATTATTATATTGTATTAGCTGTTTTGGATAAGCCATTTATCATTTATTTTTCTGCGGCAAGTTATTATCAAAGTGTTTATAGCTATTTATTTAATAAAAGCCGCGGTTAATTGCATTAAGTGCTAGCGCCTTATGCGGCTTGCGATATATATCTGATATTTGCTATATTATAAGTCAATAAATATTAGCCGTTTAAAACTTATCAAAGACAAATATCTGAAAAAATGATGATATATAGCACAGCTTTAAACGTTACTTGAAGAAATGATAAAAATCACAGACTTCCATATATTGTCTGTGATTTTTTTAAATTTATAAGTCCGCAATGGCGGCATGAATCATTATTCTACATAATTTGACAATTATTAAGCATTATGATATATTCAAATTAAAAATAAATTAATGGAGACACGATATATGTTGTGCAAAAAGTGTAACAATAGTATTCCAGACGACTCACGGTTTTGCCTATATTGCGGTTCATCTCAAACTGACGGGCAAGTTGCTGGAAAAGTACGCTTCAGTATTCCCGCAGTACTTGGATTTGCTCTGTCGTTAGTATCACTTTCGGGAAATATTATTTTCCCGTTTTTAGGCATAATTATCTGCTTTCCGGGGTTCTTATTGGCCTTATCATCAATTATATTGTCCATTGTAGGACTAAGACAAACACGCTGCGGAAGCAACTATAGCGGAATAGTATTCTCCATTGTTGGAATTTCAATAGGCTCATTGGCATTTTTGCAGTATTCTGTAATGATTTTTGTTATTTTTTACGTTGCATTATTATAATTTCTAAATTTTAAAACATCCGGCTTATAACAGCCGGATGTTTTATTAATAATATTATTTATGCTTCTAAAAAGTATCTTTTATATAGTCCACACTATTTCCATTATTCATAAGCAAATCCATATTATCAAGTACCCATGCTCCGTTTTGCTTTATCATAGTGCATACACAAGAATCGTACCATTCACTGCCGTCTGAACTTTCATTATCATATTTAACAATGAGCTTTTTCCCGCTTTGATAAATTATATAAAAAGTCTCATTTGCAATTTCTGAAATATCTCCTGGTACGGTATTATTTTGGCCTTTTAATCTGTATAAACGGCCATCGTATTCTCTAAATATTACATCTCCGTCCTCATTATACATTTTAGGATACATATATTTTTCTGCATAACGTGATGAATAAGCACTTTTAATAAAGCATTTCAATTCGTTCATGCTGTGAATATCATTAAATTCTTTGTCGATTATCAGGCAATAATCCGGATAATTAGGTATGGTTTTACTCTCATCTATGATTATATCTCCTGCACTTTCAAAATTCATCGATATGTTGGCTGCGCGGGCAAAAAAGCTATCCATAATTTCTAGTGCTTTTTCTTTTTGTTCAGATATCCCTGACTCCGTCTCATTGCCCAATGCTTCAGGAACGTCATCATTTAGCGAAATATTCTTCATAATATCTGATTTGCCGTCGGCATAAACTAATTTATCAATATTATCAATCTGCCAATCTTTATCTTCCTTTATAAGCCTTAAAAATGTCGTATTGCTCCATTCTCCGCTGCTGTATTCTTCATCATATTTTACGGTAATTTCAGAGTAATCTCTATGTATATTCCTTTCATAGCCTCCGTCGTTTTCCACTGTTATATCACCATATTCACGATAAGCATTAATGATATAAAATGTGTCGTAGTTTATTTTTGTGCTTTTTTCCGGAATACTAGATATCTTAGTTGTATTTAAATATAAGCCGCCCTTATATTCAGTATATATCTCTGTATCTTCTAAATATTTTGAATAAATATGCTCTGCAGCATAATTCCTTGAATAGGCGCTTTCAATAAGGCTCATAAGCTCAGATAAACTTGTACAGGCTACAAGCGATGAATCAGTTATCAGACAATAATCTTCTTTTCGCGGAATTGTCTTAGTTTTATCTATTTCTAAATCCGCCGTATTTTCAATTTTAAGTGTTATATCATCCGCACGGCCTAGTGCATCTTTAACAATTGATTTAATCTCTTCTATGTTTGTAAAGTTTGTCTCTGTAGACAATGCGACACTGTTCTCAATCACACTGAGGTGTATCATTTCGCCAAAGGCAAATTGATACTGCATTTACGGTATGATTTTGAGAATAGTGATAACTGTGATACCGTAGGCAAGACTTTAAGATATTACCGATTACATCGAGGCCATTCCACCCGTGAGTTAGCCAAAAAGATCGGCGTTGTTCCTGCTACAATTACTCTTTACGAAAACGACAAACATCCCATAAAGTATAAAACCGCTATTTTACTCGCCGAAGTGCTTGGTATTGACCGCAAGCTGTTGTTTGACGAGTATACTGCCTTTGTGGATTATCCGTGTAATGTGCTTCTGCGAGAGGTGCGGAAACGGTTATCACTTATTCAATCGCAAATGGCACAGAAAATCGGTGTTGCTCAAAGCACTTATTCTGCTTGGGAAAGAGCCGCCCGAACACCACGAAGGCAGGAATATGAAAAGATAGTTCCACTTATTAAAAAAGCCAATATTCATAGATAAAGAGCAATCCGAGAAGAACCGTAAAAGTTTTCTCGGATTTCTTTCTTTCTTTCAATCGGTACATTCGACCATAATGCCTTCTGCGAGTACAATTAAGGCAGAAGCACAAAGGAGGTCGCAATATGCGGGACAAAAAGTATTACATAGCACTTGATGATTCTGAACGCAGCTTGCTAATCAACTGTCTGAATGACTTAAGGAACAGCCTTATTTCGGAGGACAGATACACAGACGCGGTTGACGGGGTGCTGCTTAAAATCATTAACGCACCAATCAGGAAGTTTAAAGTAATTTGCAAGGGGGAATAATCACTATGGAGAAATCATTATTTGCGCAAATAGGCGGTACATACGAACAGCAGGGAGATTATATGATACCCTATTTCGACCTGTCCTCAAATATTACTTACTGTGTATATGTATATCCATGTTAAGCAACATAAACGGCATTATGTTATAAAAGCGGCAGCAATTTGCTGTGTATGATTGCCGCACCCGAAAAAAGCGCAAATACAAACTAAAAATAGATGCAGTAACCCAAGCCTTTTCAGTTTTAGTTTTGAAAAGGCTTATTCGTGTTGCTTTTTTCTGACAACAATCCGTAAAAACCATACTTTTCTTCGTCAAACTGCTTGTAATTTCTTCTAAGCCGTGATAGAATAAAATAAATAAAAATAGGTTTGGTATGTCTATTTGCAACATAATGCCGTTTATGTACTCAGCCGCCGATTTGGGCGGCTTTTTTATATGATCAGCCGCATATGCTCCATCCGTCTGCGGTGCTCGTTGCCGGTGGAAATGATATAAATTCGGGTGGTGTTGATGCTGCTGTGGCCGAGAATATCTGCCAGCTTCGCAATATCCTTTTCGATCCCATAAAACACACGGGCAAACAAATGCCGTAGATTATGTGGGAACACCTTCTGCGGATTCACTCCTGCCTGAACACATAGACTTTTCATTTCCCGCCAGATGTTGGTGCGGCTTATCGGTCTGCCTGAGCGGGTAATAAAAATGTAGCCGGACGTTATACGCTGCTCTGCTGCATAGCGGAGCAGCTTCTGTCGCAATTCCTTAACGATAAATACCGTTCTTGTTTTACCCTTGAGAGAAACAAATGCCTCGCCGCGCTTTACCGCTTCCACCGTGATGTATTGCAGTTCGCTGACACGAATACCCGTTCCGCAGATGGTCTGCAAAATCAGGTTCAGCCGCTCGTTCCCTTTCTGTTTTGCGGTGTTTACCAGTCGCATATATTCGGCTTTGGTCAGTTCTTTTTCTTCGGGACAGTAGATTTGCCGCTGGAGCTTGATAGACTTCACCCTGCAATCCACCCATCCAAGAAAAGAAAACAGGCTGTTGATAGAAGCCAACATAGAGTTAATACTACGAACGGCATAATTTAAGGAAAGCAGGTTACGCTTATAAGCGATAACTGTTTCTTTCGTAACCTCTGCGCCGTTTTGATATGCAGCGAACGCACGCACATCCCGTATGTATTTTTCTATGGTGTTTTCGCTTTTTTCTTCGCTCTTAAGATATGCGGAAAAATCCACAATAAGTTTTTCTGTTAAAATTCGTCCTTTCATTTCGATTACCTCCGGATATCTATTTTATCCGAAAAGTATGATTTAAGAATTGTCCTCTCCATTTTAGGAAAGGACAGTTCTTGCATCGAATGTGTGGATTTTGGACATAAAGATAGCCCCGTTGGGTCAGCAGTACGATCTGCTTTCCCGGCGGGGCTTTTTGCGTTTATGGGCAATTTTAGTGTTGCTTTTCATCCCACTCAAAAAGTGATATAATATTTTTTACTTTTGCAGGAACAATAAATTGTTTTTGTGTCGATTATTAAATGGAGAGGTTACTTCTCTGGAAAGGAGGTACAAAATATGCCGATACTATTAAAAAGAAAAAACGGCGAGATCACGCCGTTTCGCAATGCGGACTTCATCCCCGCATTCTATTTTATCCCGAAATCCATTTTGGACAGGTGCGGTTCTGAACTGAACAGCATTCCACGCAATCCGCATAGGCTGCTCCATGATTGGAATGCGATCGCTATGGTGGAAAGCGATTTGTTTCTGCTTGCCATTATCGACGCTTATTCATTTATGGTCTGGCCTTTTATGGGACTGGGCGCAAAGCGTGAAATCTATTCCGGTTATGAGCCGTCATGGATCTATGCCCATGCAGCGCCATATTGGATTCAGGAATTACAGGAGGAAAAGATTCTTCCGACAGCAAAGGAGTTGTTAAAGAACGGAGGTGTGGATGAAACCTTCGGCTATGTGTCGGAAGAAGAAATCTCTGATCTGTTCAGCTGGCTTGTCCCGCAGACAATGGCACGCCACAATATGAACGCTGTCATTGATACCGCAAAGGAGTTCCGCTGCTTTGAAGATTTTGATTATCGGAACAGCCGGCAGAAAATTGATTTTTACCGCAAGTGGTATCACACTCGTGCAAAAATATCCGTTGAATCTCTTGATGAACTCAAGGAACGGTATGCCGAAAACAATGACGGTATGGACTGGGACATCCCCGATGACCGCAGCGATATGAACCGTACCGTTTTAGAGCCGATGGCGGTAAACGAGTTTTTATCTTCGCTCAGCAAAACAGACAGGCAAATCCTCACCATGCGTATGGAGGGCAGTACGCTTGAAGAAATTGCAGAAAAGCTCGGATTCAAAACGCACAGCGCCGTTCACAAAAGAATCCGAAAAATCGGGCTGGCTTACGAAAAATTCAGCGGCGAAGATTTCGGATTCAGCCAAAAGAAAATTATCTGATAACACCTGTTGATGTGAAAATCGGCAGATGTTATTTTTTCGCCCAAAAACAGACTGGAGGAATTAAATTATGCGAGCATATTCATCATTAAGACAAATGCAGGACTCAGGTATCTGCGTTGACGACTATAAAACAAACGAGAGTGACGGTGTTTTTACTGCAAGACTTGATTATAAGCGCTGGGGCAAGAAACGAAATGTCCTTGCTTACTTCACTTTTGAGGACGGCAGTAAGATTATGGCTTCTGCTTGGCAGAACACCGGTTATCTCGGTATACCCGAAATTGAAGAAGGAACGATGCTGACGTTGACTTTTGAGAAAGCAAAGAACGGTATTTCCTATTTGAGAAAGGTTGAGAGAAACGAGGGACAGGAATCGTGTCTCATACTGTAACAAGCAGGGAACTTGTACGGCAAGTTCCAACTCAAAATCGGCTGTTTAGCCGATTTACTCTTTAGGGGACACCCCTAATACCCCGAATACAGAAAGAAGGAATTTTATGAACAGAAATCCAAAAGAGAAATTTGCCCGAATAGAGATTCGAGTCAAACCGAAAGACAAAGAAAAAATCAAGAAAATCGCAGATAAATGCAATTTATCCGTCAGCGAATATGTTATGCAAAGGACATTGGGTTACGCACCGCAAACGGTGCAGCCTGATGTCTTTTTTGATTTCTATAACAAATTGTGCGAGTTGTGTAATTCCTCAGAAATCACACCTAAAACAGAAAACAAACTTCTTGCGCTGATTGATGAAATTCATTCGGAGCTTTTACTACCACGGAAGGAGGATATGCGTAAATGGCTACCACCGGCTTCTGGCCCGTCAAGGCCCGATTAAAGGAAGTGATCGACTATGCGGAAAATCCCGACAAGACCACCGATAAGAAATTCTTGGACGAGGATTTATGGGCAGCGCTCCGCTATGTCGAGAACGATGATAAAACTGATCAGACGATGTATGTGTCGGGTACCTTTATGGCACAAGAACTAAACAAAGTAAGAAAAAAGCTGTTGTCCTTTGCAGAATACGCAAAAGACGCACAGCCTGAAGAACTTGTAAATTTGATTGCAACGGTTGTCGAGCGAATTAATATTACCACTGAGAATGACAAGCGTATTTGTCATATCTTCGTGAAGGGTTGCACCACCGAGGACTATACAGACCTTTTCGGTGGTACAACCGATTACATAAGCATTGAGAAAAATCCTTTGAAATTTAATATGTGTGATTCAGATAAATGTAGCGAAGTCAACACTTTTAAGCCGAGATACATCGCTCTCAGAAACTGTTTGAGCAGTATTTATTTTTCCGCTTTCTTCTGTTTTTTTACATCCACAAATAGGGATTATTGTTAAAATGATTACCATTATAAACGCTACATATTTTTTCATAATTAAGCCCCCGTGATAATCTATTTACCTTATTTTAACAACATTTTTAGTTTTTTCAATATATATAACAAATTTGTATTATATTTGTAATATTTTTTAATAAATTTTAACAATTGATGCATGAATTTACATATAAATAGTTTTAATAATTTTACTTAATAAATTAACTTATATTCTAAAAAGCAAAAATGGTTATAAAGCAACAATTGCTTTATAACCATAAATATAAATAAGAATTTATTAGCCAATATTAAAATACGCCGCACGCAACAATGTATATACATTTACATCTAACTTATCAAAATTTTGCTGTTATTAGATTACTAGCGGCAAAAATCGATAAACCATCTTTGAGTGCCAATATCTTTATATACTAAAGTGCCCTCATCATTTTCCATTATAGTATTATATTGGTCTTCAGTTACTCTGAAATAAAGCCTTTTATTGTCAGGCATTTCAAATGTTAGGTTAAAAATAGATACAACAACAAATCCGGCATGATTCATTGCTGTCTGAGAAGCCGAACCAACACTTTTTTCTACTACTCTTGCTGGAACTCTTATTTCAGGAAGTTCATTTACAAACTTGTCCATAGCCTTGCCGTTTAATTTAGGGGCAATCCTACCTGCAAATATAAAAGCTATTGGTATCATTACCATAGTCAATATTGCGAAAACATATCTTAATCCATAAAAAGCTCTGACCATAAACGAGACGCATGTCAAAACAAGGAATATCACCATTAAAGCTATTAATATTGAACCAATAAATTTGCCGGGAAGAAATAATTTTTTGTTATTTGACATTATTCGACCTCCTAAATCAATATAACATTATTATAAGTATATATATTTATAAAATCAATATAAAAGCATTAAAATATATACTTACTTTTTATAAAAAATATAAAAAGTAAAACTTTTTTCTTTTAAATATATGTATATATATTATTTTATAATATCAAAAAATTTTTCTCTGCCGAAATATAAAAAAATGGCCTTTATTAAACCGCTTAAATCTTTAATCTATAAAAAATACCATTGAATGCAGACCGTAAAGGTTTTCAATTTCAATGGTTTCTTCATTTTTCTTTCCACAATTAAATGGAGGAAATCAGTGATTATTGGTGATATTTATAACAAAAAAATAAATCCCAAAAAGCTCAACAAACGTTGATTTCATGGGATTTATCGGGTGGAGCGG
>JAUUSE010000053.1:0-12392 GCA_030842085.1 Bacillota bacterium
AATAGGCAGATTATATGATGAAACGGTGGTAAGCTCGTTCATATTCATATGAAAGCTGCCGTCCGATGTAACAAGAACAACGCGGCCGTTTGGCTGCCCTACCTGCGTACCTATTGCGGCGCCCAGCCCAAAGCCCATTGTGCCAAGCCCGCCGGACGTTATAAGATGCCGCGGCTTTTCAAAGCTAAAATACTGCGTAGTCCACATCTGATGCTGGCCGACGTCCGTTGCAACATATGCGTCGGGACAATTGTCGTGCAGCGATTTTATAACAAGATACGGATTAACATAATCTTTATCCTGCAGCATTTTTATAGGCGTGAGCTTGTCAAGCTCTTTCCACTCTGATATTTGTTTAAGCCAATCTTCATGCGAAACCGGCTTGGTGTCAGCAGACTGAATTGCCAAATTAAGTTTACGTAATACTTCTTTCATATCTCCCTTTACATACATATCGCAGGAGACGTTTTTATTAAACTCCGCTTCGTCAATGTCGATGTGGACAAGCTTTGCGTTTGAAGCAAAGCGCGTCCTGTCGCCGGCGACGCGGTCGGAAAAGCGGGCGCCCGCCACTATCATTAAATCGCACTCCACCGACGCTTTGTTTGAAGCAATGGAGCCGTGCATGCCTATCATTCCCATATTAAGCGGGCTGGAGGCGGGGAAGCAGGAAAGACCCATAATCGACTGCGACACGGGTATGCTGTTTGTTTCGGCGAGCGTTTTCAGCTCATCGCACGCGCCGGACGAAATAACGCCGCCGCCGGCATATATCATCGGGCGATTGGATTTTAATATCATCTGCGCGATTTCTTTTACAGCATTGTCGTCTACACCGTCTCCGTCATAAGCGTCCGGCGCAGCTTCCGGCTTTTTATATGTGTATTCGCATACCTGAGCAGATATATCTTTAGGTATGTCGATAAGCACTGGACCCTTGCGTCCGGTAGTGGCTATTTTAAAAGCCGACCTTATAGTATCCGCTAATAGATTTATATCTTTAACAATATAGTTGTGCTTTGTTATCGGCATGGTGATGCCGGTAATATCTATCTCCTGAAACGAGTCGCGTCCCAGCAAATCGGTTGCTACGTTTCCGGTAATGGCGATAACCGGCACTGAATCCATGTACGCAGTAGCCAGTCCGGTGACAAGATTAGTAGCCCCCGGGCCGGAGGTAGCAATAACTACCGACGGCCTGCCCGTCGCACGTGCGTATCCGTCGGCGGCGTGGGCCGCGCCCTGCTCATGCGCCGTAAGAATATGACGTATTTTGTCGGAATATTTATACAGCGCATCATATATGTTAAGAACCGCACCGCCTGGGTATCCGAACACCGTGTCGATGCCCTGCTCAAGCAGACATTCCATTATTATTTCCGAACCATTCAGCTTCATAAAATTACGCTCCTGTACTGTTAAAATGTATGTTTTTACACGTCTTAGCGGCAATTTTGCATTTATACGCCGCATATGCAGCGAGATGTTTTACACCCGCCAAAAAGATAATAAATAGCAGAATAATATGTATATAAGCAGCAAATCTTAAGAACAGATTTACATAATACAAAACTGCAAAGATTATATAGTATAAAAAAAGCCTTCATCTCCTAAATTTGGAGACGAGGGCAAAAACCACCGCGGTACCACTCCTATTGCCTGAAAAGGCCGCTCAAAGCGCCTAAAAGCGCCCGCCCTTGTAACGTGGGGCAAACGTCCGAACCTAAGCCGAAGCCTTAGCCGGAGGCTCAAGGGTGAGATTCACTGGAGCTGACGGCTGCCTTACACCAAACGGCAACTCTCTTCCACATCCGCGGCCAGCTACTATTCCTATCAACGCCTATAGATATGCTAAAATAATTATTATTATGATATTCCAAAGCTTACATTTTGTCAAGAGGCGCGCCGCCTTTTTGTATAATGGCACAAATTACGCTGACCTTTAATGCAGATTTACATCATATTATTAAGGATAAACCAAAATAAGCATATGCTTGCTTGGCTGAACATTAGAATAAATACAGCTTTTCAATCTCCATAGCTGGTTTTAGCCGATATTACATTATAATTTCCCATTTAAAATATTTCTCCTGAAAATATGTCGGCTTTATTATTTCATACTTGGTAAATGATGCATTATATGGCGCTGTTACCCACTTTTCCTCAGCATCGCTGTGTCCTGTAAATTACAACGATATTTTTCCGGTGAATTTCGTTGCGGGATTGATTAAGCTGCCGGGAGATAAAGTCGATATGCCTAAAATGTGCCGCCGCGAAGTCTTTTCACTTTTTCGCCCATGTTTTTGGTGCTAAGCAGTTTTAAGCGAGAGGGTTTTCCGCGGACAAGGCATAAATTTTAACGCAGCACTCGCGGAAAAGATGCTGAAAACCATATTCTATCCGACACACGGCAGCTTAACCACAAAACATATGTATCTTGCCGGCTACCGTCCGGCGGCGATATTCATTCTATATATCCGTAATTAAGAAATAATAAATACTTTAATTAAGAAATAATAAATACTTTTACACTTTGGATGAAATGTACAAATGGCCTGTAAATTGTAACTGTCGCTGCCTTGCCAATCATAAACAGTCTTTGACTGTAAATTAAAAACGTCAATGTAATATATACGCTGTCGGCGGCATGCGAAGAGATTGGTGAAAGGTTGGTGCATGATAATCTAAATATGCCGGCAATAGAGCACAGACGCAGACGGCACAGGCCCTATACTCAGAGCTGAGCGGAAGTGTGCAGCTAAAAAGCAGCGCAAAAATGGCATCAGTCCTGAACCATTTTGTCTGCGCCATATACATTTTCACATATAAAATTGTACATATCATCCGCCATATTCAAAATACTATTCAGGCGTTCGTCTGATATTGCAAGCTGTTTGTCAGACGGGTATCTTGTTTCAATGTACAGTCTGGCCATAGCGGCTGCTTCGTCGAGCCATTCTTCAAATGCGCTGTTGCAGCGCGCTGCATTTCGGCACAGCCATGGAAGATTATGCCCATCAACCAAACGGCCGGTTTTATACAGCGTATAACCCTTAAGCGCTTTTTCAATCGCCTGCTGGCAGTGAAAAGCAGAAAGCGCATTGCAGCTTCCGTTTTCACATAGAACTTTTGCAGCAAGCAAATCTGCAGCGGCAAATTCCAGCCAGTCAAAATAGTATCGGCTGTCGTCGGTATTATTATTTCTGCTTCTCATACAGCACGCTCCCTTCAGATACAATGCGCTGTGCAAAGCTACCGCTGCGAAGGCTTATTTTATCAAAATCGTATTTGTCGTAGACCAGCGCATCAAACGGGACATCACAGTCTATTTCCATATATATATCGTGTTCAATCATATCGGCGTCTCCGCCGTCGACTATAATACACAGCTTAAATGATGAAAGCAGTCCGCTGGGGGAGTTTTTGCAGCTGAAAAGTATTATTTTCTCTGGAGAGAATTTATCGATTATCTGCCGGCATACATGATAAATTTTTTTGTCGTCCATTTTCTCACCCTCTTGAAATAAATTAACATAATAATATTATCCGTGCTTTTGACCCTTTTAAACTATTATACCATATCAGATAAAGGAATGTACATATTTTGCAGATTTCATATAACGATTAACTTTAATATATTACAGGAAATATAAGAGCATACAAAGCAAGATAAAGTTTACATAAAATAATCTGACATTGTATTCAATGCCAGATTAAATAAATACCTATTTTTTGTAGGATACAAACTATACATCGGGTAGAGTAAAAGAGCCAGTATGCATGATTTTTGAAAAAGCCGACGTAAAATGGTAAATATTATGCCGGACCGCCGGAAGAGATACCAAGTCATTTACATAGTATGAGAAATACGTAAATGTATTTTCCGCCGTTTAAAAATAAACCGGAGGCAAGCTGTATAGGGAGAGAAGTCGTACCAATCACCGATTAACTTGCCAGCTTAACTTTTATTACAAAATAAACGATATCCCAGCCACTTGTCCTAAGGCTAAAGGCCCTGCATATATAAGTCGGAGCTGGAAATACTTCTTAACTCAACGCTGTAAATCACAGGTCCGCAATAGCCTGCTTCATTGATTTTACATACTCGCCTATAGGCTTTGCGGCGTCTTTGCCAAACTGAGCAGCAAGTTTTATAATGGCGCTGCCTACAATCACTCCGTCGGCATACTGCGCCATGTCGCGCGCCTGCTGCGGGGTTGATATGCCAAAGCCTACAGCGCATGGCTTTTTTGTGTTTTCGCGTATAATATGAACCATGGCTCCAATATCGGTTGTTATTTCTGCTCGCACGCCGGTAACCCCCAAGGAGGATACCACATATGTAAAGCCGTCGGACTCTTTAGCTATATTTGCAATTCGGTTCTCCGACGTCGGCGCCACAAGCGGGATAAGGTCTATACCATACTTTTTGCATATCGGCGCAAATTCGCTCCTCTCTTCAAGAGGCACGTCCGGCAATATAAGCCCGTCTATTCCTATATCAGCGCAGGTGGATATAAACTTTTCCGAGCCGTAAGAAAAAACCACATTGGCATATGTCATGAATACCATGGGAGTTTTTACCTCATTGCGGAGCTTTCGCACAAATTCAAATATTTTGTCTGTCGTAACGCCGCCGGCAAGAGCGCGGATATTCGCTTCCTGAATAACGGGCCCCTCAGCTGTCGGGTCGGAGAAGGGAATACCCAGCTCAATCAGGTCGGCGCCGTTTGCGCTCATAGCCTTTACTATTTCAGCCGTCGTCTCAAGGTCGGGGTCGCCACAGGTGATAAACGGTATGAAAGCCTTTCCATTTTCAAAAGCCTTTGCAATATTACTCATATATATCCTCCCCTCTGTAACGGGCGATTGCCGCACAGTCCTTATCGCCGCGCCCCGAAAGGGTGACGACTATTATTTTTTCTTTGTCCATCTGCGGAGACATTTTCATGGCATAAGCCAAAGCATGCGCCGACTCTATGGCCGGTATTATGCCCTCTGTTTTAGATAAATACTCAAAAGCGTTTACCGCTTCATCGTCGGTTATGGCTACATATTCCGCGCGGCCTATGTCGTGCAGATAGGCGTGCTCCGGCCCTACGCCAGGATAGTCAAGCCCGGCCGATATGGAATATACCGGCGCTATCTGACCATATTTATCCTGACAGAAATATGATTTCATGCCGTGAAAAATGCCCAGCCGGCCGGTGTTGATGGTTGCAGCCGTTTCAAATGTGTCTATACCGTGTCCGGCCGCCTCACAGCCTATCAGCCGCACTTCCTTATCATCAATAAAATGATAAAAGCTGCCTATGGCGTTGGAGCCGCCGCCTACACAGGCCAAAACGGCGTCCGGCAGACGGCCTTCTTTTTTAAGTATCTGCTGCTTTATTTCTTTGGATATCACCGCTTGAAAGTCGCGCACGATTGTCGGAAAGGGGTGCGGACCCATTACCGAGCCGAGGCAGTAGTGGGTATCGCTTATTCGGCTGGTCCATTCGCGCATGGCCTCGCTTACTGCGTCTTTAAGTGTGGCGGTGCCGCTTTTTACCGGCACTACCTCGGCGCCGAGCAGCCGCATTTTATACACGTTTAAAGCCTGACGCTTGGTGTCCTCCTCGCCCATAAAAACCACGCATTCCATGCCCATGAGCGCCGCCGCTGTTGCCGTCGCCACACCGTGCTGACCGGCGCCCGTTTCAGCTATCAGGCGTGTTTTACCCATTTTTTTGGCAAGAAGTGCCTGACCCAGCACATTGTTTATCTTGTGGGCGCCGGTGTGGTTTAAATCCTCACGCTTGAGATAAATTTTGGCGCCGCCCAGGTCCTTAGTCATTTTTTCAGCATAGTAAAGCAGACTGGGACGGCCTGCGTATTCGTTGAATAAGGTCTCAAGCTCTTTGTTAAAGGCAGGGTCGTTTTTATAAAAGTTATAGGCGCTTTCCAGCTCAATTACCGCATTCATAAGCGTTTCGGGTATATACTGTCCGCCGTGTACGCCAAACCTTCCTTTAGATTTTATCATTTAAAAGCCTCCTGTGTGATTTTCTGTTTGCTTAATATGTTTTAATATTTTGCCGCCGGTTAGGTGCGGCGCTTTTATTTATAAATATTTCCTATAGCTCAGATAAAGCTGCTGAGAAAATAATTATACAGCTAATGTTGTTTTACAGCCCTTAACTCGGCTGAGGTTGCTCTGCAAAGTTGGTTTACATAATAAATAACAGATTTGAAATTAAATGTATTTATCTCAGATATTTGATTTTCTTACCGTATCGATAAACGCTTTAATTTTGTTAAAGTCTTTAACTCCGTCCGTCTCTACGCCGGAGCTTGCGTCCACCGCAAAGGGGTGATTTATAGCAACCGCCTGCCCGACATTGTTGGGGGTTAGCCCTCCGGCAAGAAAGTAGGGCCGGGATATTTCAGAAATAAGCGACCAGTCAAAGACGTCACCCGTGCCGCCGGCACCGTTGTCGAGCAAAATATAGTCGGCGGAGGATAAAACGGCTGTTTGAATATCTTTTTTGGATTTTATGCTGAAGGCTTTTATAATCGGCACATCCGATACTGCCTTAAGCTTTGAAATATAGTGATCATCCTCACTGCCGTGCAGCTGGATAATGTCGATTATGCCTCGGCCTGCGATGTCCAATATATTTTCGGCATCTTCATCGACAAAAACGCCGGCGGCTTTTATGCATGGGCTGAGCCTTGCCTTAAGCTGCGCCGCCTGAGATGGAGAAACGTATCTTTTGCTGTGCGGTGCAAAAACAAAGCCGATGTAATCCGGCATTGACGTATTTACATAATCAATATCGCACAGCCTTGAAAGCCCGCAGATTTTTATCTTTGTCATATATTGCCTCTCAAGCCGTCGAGCATAGATTTTTTATCAGGCGCCGTCATCAGCGTCTCGCCTATTAAAACTGCGTTTACATCCGCGCTTCTCAGCGCTTCAACATCTTCTGCCGATTTAATGCCGCTTTCGGCTATGAAAATTATGTCACGCGGCACCAGTCTGCGAAGCCGCCGGCTGTTTTCAATATCTACGGTAAAATCTTTAAGATTGCGGTTGTTAACGCCGATAATTCTTGCGCCGGCACCAAGAGCCTGTGATATCTCCGCCTCGTCGTGCGTTTCCACCAGAGCGGAAAGGCCGAGGCTATCGCATATATCAATATACCGCCTGAGGTCGTCCGCGCTCAGTATGGCGCATATCAGCAGCACAGCGTCGGCGCCGAGCAGCTTTGCCTCATAAATCATGTACTCGTCTACAACAAAATCTTTTCTCAGGCAGGGAATTGAAACGGCGGCGGCAATCTCCTCCAAATAAATGTTGTTTCCTAAAAACCACCGCGGCTCGGTCAGCACAGACACGGCCGCAGCTCCCGCCGCTTCATATTCCTTTGCTATCTGAAGATAGGGAAAATTTTCTGCGATTATTCCTTTGGAAGGCGACGCTTTTTTGCATTCGCATATAAAAGCGATATCGTCAGATTTCAGCGCCGCTTCAAACGGGAATTTTGTGCTTTGCCCAAATTGCAGAGCGGCGGATTTTATCTCTCCAAGCGGAACCGCAGCCTTTGCCGCCGCTACCCGCTTTTCTGCATAGGCAGCTATAGTTTCAAGTATGTTGTTCATTATATTACCGACTCTTTTCTGAATTCTTCGCATTTTTTAAGCGCCGCACCGGATGAGATAAGCTCATCGGCAAGCTTTACGCCGTCGCTTAACGTGTCTGCCTTTTTTGCAATATACAGACCTGCCGCGGCGTTAAGGAGCACGATATCGCGCTTTGGCCCTGCCGCGCCGTTTAGGATATCCAAAGTAATTTTGGCGTTTTCCTCCGCCGAGCCGCCTGCGACATCGCTCTTTTGAGCCCTTTTAAGCCCAAACTCCTCCGGTGTTATAGTATAAGTTTTATACCAGCCGTTGTCAAATTCGCAGACGGAGGTCGGCGCGCTTATAGAAATTTCATCTACCTTGTCCTGACCGAAAACCACCATGCCGCGCTTTACACCCAGTCCTGACAGAACCTGAGCCAGCGGCTGCAGCAGTGACTCGTCGTATACGCCCAAAAGCTGCATTGTCGGGTGCGCGGGATTGGTAAGCGGGCCTAATATATTAAATACTGTGCGAAAGCCAAGCTCTTTGCGAATAGCTCCGACATATTTCATTGACGAATGATATTTCTGCGCGAACATAAAGCAAATACCTACTCTGTCAAGCAGTTTGACACATTTATCTGGTGAAAGGTCGATATTTATACCGAGCGCCTCCAAACAGTCGGCGGCGCCGCAGCTTGAAGAGGCGGCGCGGTTGCCGTGCTTTGCCACCTTTATTCCTGCGGCGGCGAGCACAAAGGCGGCAGTGGTGGAAATATTAAAGCTGTGCGAGCCGTCGCCGCCGGTGCCGACTATTTCCAGCACATCGCCGCTATAGTCAACCCTCAGCGCGTGGCTGCGCATGGCGGCAGCGCAGCCGGATATTTCGTCTATAGTTTCGGCTTTGGTATTTTTAGTAGAAAGAGCTGCCAAGAACGCCGCGTTCTGAGTCTGGCTGGTTTCGCCGCTCATTACCTCGTTCATTACGCTGTACGCCTCATCATATGTAAGGTCGCCTTTGTTTACGAGTTTGACAATGGCTTCTTTAATCATAATAAGTTCCTCCATAAATGTTTTCTTTTTTAATTTAAAGTATGTTTATCTCAGCAAAGCGGATATTAATGCATCCTGCAGCCGCAAAAGAACCGCTGGCCGGATATTGAAACATCTCCGTGACTTAAAGCTGAGCATATACCGCGTCGGACGTTTTGATGTCCGGTTTCAGCAGAATTTCGGTTAAGTATAAAGCGTATATATCTTTGCCGCTCGGTTAAAAAATGAGATGCAAACGGCAGGAAAATACGCTGCGCCGAGCTGCTTTGACCATGCAATATTTTAAGTATAAGCTCCGTAATGCTAAAGCATTTCCACCGTCATGCAAATTTAATCGGTAAGACTCAAAAAATTTTGCAAAATTGTTTTGCCGTCCGGCGTCATAATTGACTCAGGGTGAAACTGGACGCCGTATACATCATATTTTTTATGCTTTACCGACATTATCTCTCCGTCATCGGTTGCAGCCGTAATATCAAGACAGCAGGGCAGGGAAGAAACATCTGCGGCAAGCGAGTGGTATCTCGCAACGGGTATTGTATCGGAACATCCTTTAAAAATCGGGCAAGAGGTGTCCACTTTTATATTCGACTGTTTGCCGTGCATAAGATGCTTTGCATAGGTAATATGGCCGCCGTATGCCGCGCATATGGCCTGATGCCCCAGGCATACGCCTAAAATCGGAGCAAAAGCTTCACAGCGCTTTATAAGCTCGATGCATATGCCGGCATTTTCCGGTCGCCCCGGTCCGGGAGATATAATTATTGCGGCAGGTTTAAGCAATTTTATTTCATCAACCGTCATCGCGTCGTTTCTTATTACATTAATGTCGGAATTTAACTCGCCTATGAGCTGATAAAGATTGTAGGAAAAACTGTCATAGTTATCTATAAGCAAAATCATGGCTGCACCCCTTCTGCCAGCTTAAGGGCGTTTACAACGGCAGCGGCTTTATTAAGGCACTCCTGATATTCCGTCTCGGGCACAGAGTCGGCGACAATGCCGGCGCCGCTGCGTACGAATACTTTGCCGTTCTTTTTATATGCAATGCGTATGGCAATGCAGGTGTCAAGATTGCCGGTGAAATCTATATATCCTATAGCGCCGCCGTATATTCCGCGTTTGTTGTTTTCCAAATCGTTTATAAGCTGGCATGCTCTAAGCTTTGGCGCGCCTGATAAAGTTCCGGCGGGAAGTATGGCGTCTATGGCATCCAGCGCATCATTACCATCGCGTATCTCTCCGCGTACCGTCGAACCTATATGCATAACGTGAGAATATCGCTGAATACAGTGATATTTTTCCAAGCTTACACTGCCGAACTTGCTTATTTTGCCTATATCGTTGCGGCCAAGGTCCACCAGCATGTTATGCTCGGCAAGCTCCTTTTCATCGCTGAGCAGCTGCTTTTCAAGCTCGGCATCTTCTTCTGCCGTTTTTCCTCTCGGGCGCGTCCCCGCCAGCGGGAATGTATGCAATATACCGCCCTCAAGCTTAACAAGCGTTTCGGGAGAAGCGCCGGCCACCTCCATGTCCGAGCCGGAAAAATAGAACATATACGGCGACGGGTTGAGAGTACGCAATATGCGGTAGGTATTAAACAGACTGCCTTCAAATCCGGCCTCCAGCCGGTTAGAAAGCACTATTTGGAAGATATCGCCTTCAAATATGTGACGCTTTGCCTTTTCAACCATTTTACAGTATTCCTCGCGCGAAAACATAGGCTTTATATCGGTTGTCATTTTGCCGGATAAGTTTTCCTTTGGCTTGCCTGTTAAAATAAGCTCTTTTAACTGCTTTAGCTGAATTTCTGCACGTTTATATTCGTTTTCAATATCATCGAGCGATATGTTTACTATTAATATTATTTTTTGTCGGAAATTATCGAAAGCAATGACCTTGTCAAACAGCATTAAGTCAACGTCCTTAAAACCCTCGCTGTCCTTGGCGTCGAGACGCAGCGACGGCTCGGAGTACTTTAGATAGTCATATGAAAAATATCCCACCAGCCCGCCGGTAAAAGAGGGCAGAGTCTTAACAGTCGGACTTTTATACTCAGACAGGATTTTTCGTATATACTCACTGGGATTATCGGTACAAAACTCTGAGCCGTTTATTTTCATTAAACCGTCGGAGCAGGTAATCTCAAGCTTGGGCGCAAATCCCAAAAAAGTGTAGCGTCCCCAGTTCTCACTGTCCGATACGCTTTCCAGCATAAAACAGTGGTCCGACACATTAAGCAGAATTTTCATTACCTCCACAGGGGTTTTAATATCGGAGAGTAGCTCATCATATATCGGCATGGTAGTATATTCGCCTGATTTAGCGGCCTTTTTGACATCAGAAATACTGGGCAGCATAAATTAACCTCCAAACAAAAAAGTCCTTGACAGAAATTTTTCTGTCAAGGACGAATAAACAAATTATCCGCGGTGCCACCTTGATTTGCGGCTTAAACCACACGCTTAGCAGGATACCAACATATCCCCGGCAACTGACGTATGCCCAACGTCGCAGAATACTCGGCTTAAGCCTTTGACTGCGCCCTCAGCGACCCATTTAATAGTTTGTTTTCCACCCGACTCTCAGCAACGCGGGCTCTCTGTAGGAGCATGGCTATTTTTATCTTCGCTTCAACGGTTTATATATTTATTTTTTATTATTATATCTCGCTTTTTCTGACCTGTCAATACAGTATATTCAAATTTTTTCAAAGCTGCGCATGCATTTTAAAGATTTCAAGATTATATATTACGCTAAGTAAACCCTAAATAAAAATTAAATGTATATTATGGCGCGAATACAACAAAATATAATTAAATAAAATGTAGGAGGCAAAAACATGACGACAAAAGAACTTTTATACGTTGAAGATGCGCTCGGACATGAGCAGTATTTTCAAAAGCAGTGCAGAGAAACGGCAAATCAGATTCAGGACGGCGAGCTTAAGGCCTGCATAGAGCAGATGGCGCAGAAGCATCAGCAGATTTTTCAGAGCTTTTACGGCTTGCTTTAAAATGAAAGGAGAAAAATATAATGGATGATAAAAATTTAATGGAAAACATTCTCCTTTTGGAGAAAGGCGTGTGTGATTTATATATGCACGGCACAATAGAATCATCAACACAGAATGTTCATCAGGCGTTTAATTCCGCACTGAACGAATCGCTCTGCATGCAGGATACAATTTACAGCAAGATGTCGGCAAAGGGCTGGTACCCGGCCGAACAGGCGGACCAGAATAAAATCAACTCTACAAAGCAGAAGTTCAGTATGCAGCAATAAACAATAAAAAATCAGATTCAAAGGTAGCTACTCAAAAAATAGCAACAGCAGCAAATCGGAATAGGGCAACTACAATAATGGGTGCAAAAAAGGCAGGCAAGAAGCAATTGGCTTCTTGCCTGCCTTTTTTACGCGATAGAATACTATTTTTGAGGATATGAATATATGAATAAAAACCATTTTCATATACTTACTGCCTATGCAGAGACGCATGGTGCAAAGCCTTATCACTCTCTATTGTGTAATATTACATAATGAACTGATGACACAAGCCTTATATTTGCTTGCGCCGCCTTAATTGTCCAACGGCAGCGACAGCAAGAACCGACGAAAAGGTAAAAAGCTTTATCCTTGGCGGTTGCTTTTGGGATGATATTTGCCCAATAAATCTAAATTTGAATATCAGTAAATTATGACCTCTCAACAGAGGTTACAGTGTTTTAATAA